>JAZRLJ010000166.1:0-8221 GCA_045646755.1 Eubacteriales bacterium
CCCCACTATGATAAAGATGGGACACGGTAAGATAATCAACATCTGCTCTATGATGAGTGAGTTTGGACGTGAGACCGTTTCCGCTTACGCTTCCGCAAAGGGCGGACTTAAGATGCTCACCAGAAACATTGCATCTGAGTACGGTCAGTACAACATTCAGTGCAACGGTATCGGCCCCGGCTACATAGCTACTCCTCAGACTGCTCCTCTTCGTGAGCCCCAGGCTGACGGCTCTAAGCATCCCTTCGACAGCTTCATCACCGAGGCAAAGACTCCCGCAGGCAGATGGGGCGATCCCGAGGACCTTGCAGGACCTGCAGTATTCCTTGCATCTGAGGCTTCCGATTTCGTAAACGGACAGATTCTCTACGTTGACGGCGGTATCCAGGCATACTTTGGAAAGCAGCCTTCGTAATTTTCTCTTCGGAAAGGTACTATCATAATGAAAAATTATAACGAGATTCTTAACGAGAACGTTAAATGGGCAGAAGAGGTTTTTGAGAGAATCGAGAACAAGATGTCTGCAGTTACCGTTCGTTCTCGCGATAAGATTGTAGACGGATGCGATGAAAACGGATTTCACGTTTCCCGCCATCCTCTCTGGTGGACCTCCGGATTCTGGGGTGGACTCAACTGGCTTCTCTATAACAAGACCAAGAAAGAGGATTACCTCAAGACCGCAAAGTCAAGCGAGGTTATGCTCGACGTAGCTCTTAAGGATTTCGACGGACTTCATCACGACGTCGGATTTATGTGGCATATCCTCACAGGAGCAAGTTACAGACTTACCGGCGACAAGGATTCCAGAGTAAGAAGCCTTTATGCAGCGACTACTCTTCTTTCCCGCTATGTGCGTAATGATTCTCATGGCTTTATAGTAGCATGGAACGGAGCTAATACTCGTAACGATTCCATAATCGATTGTCTCATGAACCTTCCGCTTCTTTACTGGGCATCAAAAGAGGTAAAAGACGACAGATTTGCGAGAATTGCAAGAGAGCACGTTGAGATGTCTTTGACCGACCATATCCGTCCCGACGGCTCTGTTATTCACCGTTCAAGACACGACAGAGAAACCGGCGAGGTTGTTGAGACCTTCGGCGGACAGGGATACGAGGTTGGCTCCTCCTGGTCTCGCGGTCAGGCTTGGGCAATCTACGGTATGACCCTCGCGTACATTCACCTCGGTGATGAGAGATATCTTGACGCGGCAAAGAGAGTTGCTAACTATTTCATAGCAAACTGCTGTGACGATTGGCTTCCCAGAGTAGATTTCCGCGCTCCCGCAGAGCCTGTCTACTACGACTCTACCGCAGGTGCTATCGCAGCTTGCGGATTTATCGAGATGGCGAAGCTTCTTCCCGAGAACGAGGGCGGTATGTATATGAACGCAGCTATCAAGCTTCTTCATGCTATGGACGAGAAGTTTGCTAATTACGATCCTGCAAACGACCATCTTCTCGATTTCGGTACTGTTCGTTACCCCGTTAACGATATGACTCTTGAGAAGGCAGGAGTACACATCTCCATAATCTACGGAGATTACTTCTACACCGAGGCAATTCTCAAATTGCTCGGCTCTGATTTCTTACCTTGGTAATATAATAAACAGCCGTCATCGGCTCAGGTCGATGACGGCGCACCTTTAGAGAGGGAATACATATGAAAAAATATAATGAAATTATTAGTGAAAATCTTGAATGGGCAAAGGAAACCTTTGCTAAGATAGATAAGAAAATGTCTGCTGTTACCCTTCGCTCCCGCGATAAGCTTCCCGACGGAGTTGACGAGAATGGAATTCATAAGCACCGCAGCCCGGTATCCTGGACCGCAGGATTCTGGGGAGGACTTAACTGGCTTCTTTACAACCAGACTAAGAACGAAGAATATCTTAAGACCGCAAAGGCAAGCGAGCTTATGATGGACGAGGGCTTAAAGAGATTTGACGAGCTTCATCACGACGTTGGCTTTATGTGGCATATCCTCACCGGTGCAAGTCATACGCTTACCGGAGACAAGGAATCCAGAGTAAGAAGTCTTTACGCAGCGACGACTCTTATGTCACGCTACGTGCACTGTGAGCCCCGCAGCTACATCAGAGCATGGAACGGCAGCGCATACGGACTTTCGATAATCGACTGTCTTATGAATCTTCCTCTTCTTTACTGGGCATCAAAGCAGACCGGTGACGACAGATTTTCAAGAATTGCAAGAGACCACGTTGAGATGGCTCTCGTTGACCACCTCCGTCCCGACGGCTCTGTTGTACACGTTGCTAACCACAACAGACAGACCGGTGAGGTAGTAGAGAACGGTTGCGGTCAGGGTTATGCCGCAGGCTCTTCCTGGTCACGCGGTCAGGCATGGGCGCTTTACGGATTTACACTTGCTTATATTCACCTTGGCGACCAGAGATATCTCGATGCCGCTAAGAAGGTAGCTCATTACTTTAACGCAAACTGCTGTGACGACTGGCTTCCCAGAGTAGACTTCCGCGCTCCCGCAGAGCCCGTTTACTACGATGCTACCTCAGGCGCTATCGCAGCTTGCGGACTTATCGAGATTGCAAAGCACGTTTCTGAGAACGAGGCTGGTATGTACCTTAATGGAGCTGTAAAGCTTCTTCGCGCTATGGACGAGAAGTTTACCAACTACGATCCCGAGAACGATCATATGCTCGATTTCGGCACAGTTCGTTATCCCGTAGACGGACTTACTCTCGAGAAGGCAGGAGTTCATATATCCATAATCTACGGAGACTTCTTCTTCACGGAGGCGGTGCTGAAGCTTATTGGCTCTGATTTCCTCATTTGGTGATAATTTTCCATAATACTGCGTTGTCGGGCGACTCTCTCAAATCGCCGTAGGCAACTACGGCTTCATTTCGCTCGCCCCCTTACGCCTTGTCTTATGAAAAATTCTCTACCAAATGGCATTGCACAAATTTTCCATAATACTGCGTTGTCGGCAGACTCGGTCAAATCGCCGTAGGTATCTACGGCTTCATTTCCCTCACTGCCTTACGCCTTGTCTTGCGAAAATTCTCTACCAAATCAACTAAATATAATCTTATAAAAAGACGCTTTTGGCTCGATAATGTAAACCAAAGGCGTCTTTTTGTTTATTGAAACTAAAAAATATTATAAAATTGAGCTTTGAAATGCTACGGCTTTTCCTATGATTTTTATGCTTTCAAGTTCTCTGCCTACGTAGACCAGAGGTGCGTATTTCGGATTTTCGGGGCTTAGGATAAGCTTCTCTTGATCAGGGTAAAAATACACTCTCTTAAGAGTTGCCTCATCGTCTATTACAACTGCGGCAATCTCTCCGTTATCCACAGCATTCTGAGAACGGATAAAGACGATGTCACCGTCGTATATTCTCGCACCGGTCATAGAATCACCGTGAGCTCGCAGACAGAAATCGGCGTCAAGTGTATCGTCAGCCGTAGCGTAGCTCTCGTGCTCCTCAGAGGCATATATCGGCTCACCGCAGGCAATTTCACCAAGTATAGGCAGTCTCTTTATAGATATAGGCATTATTCCTCTAGCTGACGGAATATTTGTATTCTCATGCCAGCCCATAAGCTCTGAGGGAGTTACTTCAAGAAGCTTTGCAAGCGCCGTTACCTTTTCGGGTGGAACATTTGTTATAATTCCGTTTTCATATCTGTGTATAGTTTGCTTACTCGTTCCAAGCACCTCGGCGATTTGTTCAAGAGTAAGCTTTTTTTCTTTTCTGAGTTTTTTAAGATTACCTGCAAGCATAGTGGTTTCCTTCCTTATATATATTCAGATACGTGGTCTCATCGCTTGTCACCTATATTGTAACACAAAGTAACTTCAAACGCAATAGTTTTTAGAAAAATTCTCAAAAAACTAGAAAAATCACTTGACAAGTGACAAATGTTGTGCTAGAATAGTTGCGTAATAAGTTACTTTTCGAAACAAATAACCCAACAAGTGACTAAAGAAAGGAAGAAAAATGAACGCAGAAAATTTTGTTTATTATGAAAAGCCTGATTTCCTTTACAGAAATACCAAGTCGATTCGTGAGGACATTGCCTCTATCCGCGCCAAGATAGACGAGGTAAAGCGCTCGTTTTCTGTTCGTGAGCTTCTTATAGATATGTTGAGCGATAGCTATAAGAGAGAGCCTAACGAATGGATTTACGACCTTGAGATTCTTGTGGCAGAGGCTTCGAGCGCCTCTGCAAGACTTGGTGAGCTTCGCGAGCAGTTAGGATTTCTGGAAGAGGAGCTGAGTGAGGCGAGATGTCGGTTAAGCGTGTAATTAACAGTCTTGATAACCTCGTCGTCGCTCTTTGCGCGGATTACGCGCGGCGCGAGGAAATAATACTCGGAAGAATGGCAGAGAGGAGAGTTGATAACGAGCTGAGGTATATCAACTTTAAGATGTTTGACGCCGTAGCTGAGATAGTTGGTGAGTCACGCGCGCAGACGTTTATCCGAGAGATAGGACAGGGGATAGGATACGCTAACGCTACCGAGCTATACATATCCGAGGGGACTTACAAGAATTGGAAGTCCTCGGTTAAGGAAAATATAGCTAAAAGGCTGTATTTAAAATAATTTTTTTCTCTTGACCGTAAGCGACATATTTCTTTCTGTCTCTATGTTAAAATTCATTCAGTGGAAAGCGTAAGACGTTGAAAGGAAATTAAAATGAATAGCGAAGCGATGTTTTTGGAAGAGGACGACACGCTCAGAGTTTTATTGCCGTCCGAAATAGACCACCACGCAGCAAAGCCTATAAGGGAAGAGACTGACGGCAGACTTTTTAAGCTTGTGCCAAGAGTACTTGTGCTTGATTTTTCGTCTGTCAGCTTTATGGACAGCTCGGCGATAGGCTTAATACTTGGCAGAGCCACACTGTGCGAGGAGCTTGGATGCAGGGTGAATCTCTCGGGACTTTCGAGCTCTATGATGAAGCTTGTAAGACTTTCGGGAATAGAAAAAATTAAGAATCTTTCTATATCAGACTGATTTTAAGGCGGTGAAAAGGTTGAAAAGAATAATAAACGAAATGAAGCTTAGGCTTCCGGCAAAGAGCATAAACGAGAGTGTTTGCAGAGCGATAATATCCGCATTTTCCGCAGAGCTTAATCCTACGGTCGAGGAGCTCGGCGACCTCAGGTGCGCGGTGAGTGAGGCGGTGACAAACTGTATAGTACACGCATACCGTTACCAAAGCAATAATGAGGGCTATATTTACATATCCGCGCGTCTTTACGACACAAGGGAGATAACCGTTGAAATATCGGACAACGGCTGTGGCATAGCCGACGTTGAGGCAGCCAGAGCACCGATGTATACGACGGGGGGAGACGGGCGGTGCGGAATGGGCTTTCTCGTTATGGAAAGCTTTACCGATTCCTTAAGCGTTAAGTCTAAGGTAGGTAAGGGAACTACCGTTCTTATGAGAAAAATTCTGAAGCCCTAGCCGAAAAGTTAGGAGAATATGAGAACAGAAGAAAAGAACCGCTTTGACCGCAATATCCTCTTGATAAAGGAATACCGCGAGGGTAGGCGAGAGGCAGGAGAAGAACTATGCGAGTTAAATAAACCTCTTATAGTTAAGATAGCCGCCAAGTTTTCGGGGCGTGGGGTGGATTTTGACGAGCTGTGCGAGCTTGGGAATATAGGTCTTGTAAAAGCGATAAATAGCTTTGATTTTGACAGAGGCTGTGTTTTTTCTACCTACGCAGTACCGCTTATATTCGGTGAAATGAGAAGATTTCTGCGCGACGACGGAATTATAAAGGTTTCAAGAGAGCAGAAAAAGCTTTCGGCACAGCTCAATGCCGAAAGAGAGCGAAGACTCTCGGAGGGAGAGGACACATCCATAGCCTCTATAGCTGCGGCGGTGGGTGTCAGCGCCGAGGACGCCTCCGTTGCTATGTTCTCCTCAGCGCCCGTCCGCTCTCTTTCGGAGAATGCCTATGACGAGGACGATTCCGCTTCTATAGCAGAGCTGATTTTTGATGAGGACGAGGAGAAGCGCACCTTTGAGACTC
This sequence comes from Eubacteriales bacterium, assembly GCA_045646755.1. Classification (GTDB taxonomy): domain Bacteria; phylum Bacillota; class Clostridia; order Oscillospirales; family CAG-272; genus UBA1740. Next base: position 6,038 of record JAZRLJ010000166.1, read on the forward strand.
TAGCTTTGAAGTTCGCTATAGAAAAGCTGTCTGAAAGGTCAAGGCAGATTATTACTCTGCGCTATTTCAGAGACTATTCGCAGGTGGAGGTAGCGCGTATTATGGGACTGTCTCAGGTTAAGGTTTCAAGAGAGGAGAAGAAAATACTCGCACAGCTAAAAAAGGAGCTTATTTAAGAATGTTAATAAATTGTGAATAATAAGGAAACCCCTTGATTTTTATTATATATTAGTATAAAATATATCTCGTGAGTCTTAGCACTCAAAGACGCTGAGTGCTAAACAAAAAAACGATACGGAGGAATTAGATATGAAACTCAGACCGCTTCTTGATAAGGTCGTAATTAAGAGAGTTGAGGCTCAGGAAACCACTAAGGCAGGTATCATTCTGCCCGACAGCGCAAAGGAAAAGCCTGAGGTATCCGAGATTGTAGCAGTAGGTCCCGGTGGACTCGTAGACGGCAAGGAGGTCGTAATGACTCTTAAGGTAGGCGAGAAGGTTATCACCGCTAAATATGCAGGCACGCAGGTAAAGCTTGACGGCGTAGAATACACTATTGTAAGCCAGTCGGATATCCTTGCGGTAGTAGAATAATTATAATTTAGGAGAAAATTTATGTCAAAGGAAATACTTTACGGAACAGAAGCAAGAGCTGCTCTTCTCAGAGGTGTGGATAAGCTTGCTAATACTGTTAAGATTACGCTTGGTCCTAAGGGAAGAAACGTAGTTCTTGAGAAGAAATTCGGTGCGCCCCTCATTACCAACGACGGCGTTACCATTGCAAAGGAAATTGAGCTTGAGTGTGCTGCAGAGAATATGGGCGCTCAGCTTGTCCGCGAGGTTGCTGTTAAGACTAACGACGCGGCAGGTGACGGTACAACCACCGCTACTCTTATAGCTCAGACTCTTATTCACGAGGGAATGAAGAACGTTGCCGCAGGCGCAAACCCCATGGTACTCAGAAAGGGTATAGCAAAGGCTGCTGATGCTGCTGTTGAGGAGCTTAAGAAGCAGGCTAAGAAGGTTAGCGGCACTGAGGATATCGCAAGAGTTGGCGCTATCTCAGCTGGCGATGAGACTATAGGAAGACTTATCGCTGACGCTATGGATAAGGTTACCGCTGACGGTGTTATTACCGTTGAGGAGTCCAAGAGCGCAGAGACCTATTCCGAGGTTGTAGAGGGAATGCAGTTTGACCGCGGATACCTCTCTCCCTATATGGTAACCGATACGGATAAGATGGAAGCAGTGCTTGACGACTGCCTTATCCTCATAACAGATAAGAAAATATCCAACATTCAGGAAATACTTCCTCTCCTTGAGCAGATTGTTCAGTCGGGCAAGAAGCTTCTCATCGTGGCAGAGGACGTTGAGGGTGAGGCTCTTACTACCCTCGTTCTTAATAAGCTCCGTGGAACCTTTACCGTAGTTGCCGTAAAAGCTCCCGGCTTTGGCGACAGACGCAAGGAAATGCTTCGTGATATAGCAATTCACACAGGCGGTGAGGTTATCACAAGCGAGCTCGGTCTTGAGCTTAAGGATGCAAGCGTAGCACAGCTCGGCCGTGCAAGACAGGTTAAGGTAACTAAGGAAAATACTATAATCGTTGACGGTGCAGGCGATAAGCAGGCAATCAGCGAGAGAGTAGGTCAGATTCGTGCAGCTATCGAAATCGCTACCTCCGAGTTCGATAAGGAGAAGCTCCTTGAGCGTCTTGCAAAGCTTGCAGGCGGTGTTGCAGTTATCAAGGTTGGTGCTGCAACCGAGGTTGAAATGAAGGAAAAGAAGCTTCGCATAGAGGATGCTCTCAACGCTACCAAGGCGGCTGTTGAAGAGGGTATCGTAGCAGGCGGCGGCGTTGCACTCGTAAACGTTATGAATGCAGTTGACAAGGTTGTTGCATCTCTTGAGGGTGACGAAAAGACCGGTGCAACCATCGTTCTTAAGTCGCTTTCAGCTCCTATGAAGCAGATTGCTGATAACGCAGGTCTTGACGGTGCGGTTATCATCTCTAAAATCCGTGAGTCCGGCAAGGTCGGCTACGGCTTCGACGCATATAACGAGGAGTACTGTGATATGCTTGAGCGTGGTATCGTAGACCCCGCTAAGGTTACACGCTCCGCACTTCAGAACGCAGCCTCCATCGCATCTACCGTTCTCACCACCGAGCCGGTAGTCTTCGAT
>JAZRLJ010000167.1:0-7706 GCA_045646755.1 Eubacteriales bacterium
TTCTCAATGGCAGAGCAGCTGATTTGTAATCAGCAGGTTGTTGGTTCGACTCCGATCACCAGCTCCAGGGGGAATTCCCGAGCGGCCAAAGGGGGCAGACTGTAAATCTGTTGTCACTGACTTCGCTGGTCCGAATCCAGCTTCCCCCACCATAAAAGAAAGACGAGTCCTTGTGGCTCGTCTTTCTTTTATGTATCTATAAAAAGGCTCCCTTGTGTAAAGGGAGCTGACGCTGAAGGCGGCTGAAGGATTGTGCAAGTACAACCCCTCCGTCATTTTCGAACAAGTTCTCAAATGCCACCTCCCCTTACACATGGCAGGCTTTCAAACGAGGGATTGTAGTTATTGCTCGTTTCACTCCGTTTTTTCATCCTTTATAAATGCGGTATACCTTCTATACGCAGGAACTGTCATAATTACACCAATAAACGCTATTGCTATCCACATAATTACGGTTACTGTCCAGCCGAGATAATCGGAAACTATCGCTATTCCATAGGTTGCCGCAGCTGCGCCTATGTAAATAAACGAGTTTGTTATTCCGCTTACGGTCGAAGCTCTGCCAAATTTAGCAAACCTACCGGGTATACAAGATATAAGAAGGAAATTTATGCCGTGCATTGCCGAGCATATAAAAGCCGTCAAAACAAGGGAAACCGCTCTCGCCCACACCTGATTTACAGATATGAAGAAAGCAAGGGGAATACAAAGTAAAACCGCAAAGAAAAACAGCACTGCCGTCCCCAAGGCTTCGTTATTAAACAAAGAATTTTTGTGAAGAATCTTTATAAGAGTTACACTTGCTATCGAGAAAATCGGAAGAATTACAGAAACAAGTATCGACTCGGACGCCCCACGACCAAATGCCTCGGAGTAAAGTGTGGGAAGCCAGGACTCTATTCCGTCACGTAAAAATCCGCAGGCAATGATACAAACGAAAATAGAAATTACTCCCGTTTTTCTGAACAGTGCAAAGATTGGTTCACCAGACGAGGTTTTTGTAGCCTTTTCTTCAAGCTTTACGGTAGGCTCATCCGGAAGAACAAATCCAAGCGCAATAATAAATAAGAAAAGAGCAAAAAGCGAAACAGAGGACGATGTATAGAATACAGCTTCCCAGCTCATAAATTCAAGACAAATCGGAACGAAGAGATATAGAAGTATCGTCGCTACGTGCGCTGCGGAAGTAACTATGAGATTTGCCGTTACATATTGCTCGTGCGTAAGATGAGCCGATAAAATCTTCACTATGGGCGGCCAGAGCATCGCCTGTGCAAATCCGTTTATTCCCCAAAGTATTACCATAATAACGTCTGAGGAGGTAAAGGGCATTAAAAAATTACAAACGGTTGTTAGGGAAAGACCGAAGGATATGATATACGATGGTTTGAATTTATCGCCGAGATATCCGCTGATAAGCTGTCCGATTCCGTAAAATATGAAAAGCATAGTCAGAGCAAGTCCTGCAAAAGACTTTTCTATAACGTTTTCGCTTATCATTCCCTCCATTACCGCAGCAAAATCCTTGCGCGAAAAATAGCTAACGAAGTAAACGAGCGAGCAAAGAGCTATTATACCGCCCTTCGAATATTTCTTTTCCATTTTCAGCCCTCCGTCCAAAATTCAAACAAATACATTTTAGCACTTTTTTCATAAAAAGCAAGTAGTTTATGAATAAAAGTTACTTTTTCTGCAATAATAAATATTTTAGGGGTTGTAAAAGTATTTTGTTTGTGCTAGAATGTATTTGTTAAAATATTTTTTCGGCAGGTTTACTATGAGAATCGTCATAAAAATCGGAACTTCTACGCTTACTCACAACAATGGTAGCGTTAACATAAGAGGTATGGAATCCCTCTGCAAAATCATAAGCGATATAAAGAATGCAGGACACGAAATAATACTCGTTTCCTCGGGAGCTATCGGTATGGGAACTGCAAAGCTCAACCTTAAGGAGCGCCCCAAGGATATAGCGGGCAAGCAGGCTGCCGCTGCAGTCGGTCAGTGTGAGCTTATGTATCTGTATGACAAGGAATTCAGCGCGTATCATCACACCGTGGCTCAGCTTCTTCTCACCGCGCCCGACCTCAAAACCCCCGACAGACACGAAAAGTTTGAGAATACTATGTTCCGTCTTATAGAGCTCGGCGCACTTCCCATAATCAACGAGAATGATACTGTCGCAACCGAAGAGATAGTCTTCGGCGATAATGACACTCTTGCCGCCCTCGTTGCGGAAAGCGTCAGCGCAGACCTTCTTATACTCCTCTCCGATATTGACGGTCTCTACACAGCAGACCCGAAGAAGAATAAAAACTCAAAAATAATCTCTGAGGTAAGAGAGATAACCCCCGAAATCGAAGCTCTCTGCGGTGGCGCGGGAAGCGAGCACGGCACCGGCGGAATGGTTACCAAAATCCGCGCGGCAAAGATAGCGACAGAGGCAGGCTGCGATATGATAATCGCAAACGGAGCACACCCCGAAGTCCTCTATGATATTACCGATGGAAAATCGGTAGGTACAAAATTTTTCCGAAAGGATAAATAAGATGTCCTCTACCACAGACCTTCTTAAAAAAGCAAAAGAAACAGTCAAATTGATGCGAAGCGTAAGCGACGAAAAAATAAACGAGGCGCTTCTCTCAATGGCAAACTCGCTCGTCAGCAATACAGAAAAAATACTTAAAGCAAACGAGACGGATATAGAAAATGCAAGGGATAAGATTTCTCCCGTTATGATAGACAGACTCCGTCTGACAAGCGAAAGAATACGCGGTATGGCTGACGGAATCAGAGAAATCACCGCTCTCCCCTCCCCTCTCGGAAAAAGGCTTAAAAGAGTCGAGCGCCCTAACGGACTTATAATAGATAAGGTAACCGTGCCTATGGGTGTTATTGCTATAATCTACGAGAGCCGTCCCAACGTTACCTCGGATGCAGCTGCTCTCGCTCTTAAAAGCGGAAGCGTAGCGGTGCTTCGCGGAGGAAAAGAGGCATACAACAGCGCGAGAGCAATAGTTGATGCACTTGAAGACGGTCTTGAGGCGGTGGGACTCCCTCGTTCTGCCGTAGGTCTAGTATCCGATACCACAAGAGAAAGCGCAAGAGAAATAATGACGGCAAAGGGACTTGTCGACTTGCTCATACCCAGAGGCGGCGCAGGACTTATACGCGCCTGCGTTGAGAATGCTACCGTCCCCTGCCTTGAAACAGGAACGGGTATATGTCATATCTACGTAGATAAGGCGGCTGATTTCGATATGGCACTCTCCGTTATCGAAAACGCAAAAACCTCCCGTCCATCCGTCTGCAACGCTATGGAGGTATGCCTCGTGCATAAGGACATAGCCAAAGAATTTTTACCGCTTCTAAAAGAAAGACTTGTGGACCGACGCGAGAAAAATCCCGTTGAAATTATCGGTGACGTGCAGGCTCAGAGCATTATTGACTGTACCCCCGCAGGCGCGGACGACTATGACACAGAGTTCCTTGATTACAAGATGGCTCTTGCCGTCGTAGACTCAATATATGCCGCAATTGACCATATTAGTTTACATTCCACCTCTCACAGCGAGGCAATTATAACAAACGACGAAAAGGCTGCAGAGCATTTTACCGCTTCGGTAGACAGCTCATCGGTATACGTAAACGCTTCGACGAGATTCACCGACGGCGGTGAATTCGGACTTGGCTGCGAGATGGGAATTTCAACTCAGAAAATGCACGCAAGAGGCCCTCTCGGAATAGAGGAGCTTACGACCTACAAGTATATTATTCACGGCGCAGGACAGATACGCTGACGGAGGATTTTATGAAGAAAATTGGATTTATCGGCGCAGGCAATATGGGAAGCGCGCTTGCAGTTGCCGCTAAGAAATCAGGCTCTGAGGTTTTTATCTACGACAAGGACGTAAGCAAGGCAAAGGCACTTGCAGACTCGATAGGAGCGTCGTTTTTATCAAATACGGAGATAGCTGAAAAATGCGATTTCGTCTTTCTCGCAGTTAAGCCTAACGTTATTCCCTTTGCGATGGCTGAGATAGTCTCGGCATTTTCAAAAAATAAAGGCGGTGTGCTCGTAAGCATGGCGGCAGGCGTTGCCATAAACGCTATCGCTGACGAGGACAAAGAACTTAAGATAATCAGAATTATGCCCAACACCCCTGCGGCTGTAGGCGAGGGACTTATCCTCTGGTGCAGAAGCAAGACAGTTTCGGACGAGTCTCTCGAGGCGTTTCTTGAGGTTATGGCGCCCGCAGGCACTCTTATGGAAATAGACGAAACTAAAATAGACGCCGCTTCAGCTATTTCAGGCTGCGGTCCCGCTTTCGTTTATATGTTTATCGAGGCGCTTGCTGACGGAGGGGTAGAATGCGGTCTCCCCAGAGACGTAGCGCAGAAGCTTGCCGCGGTAACCCTTCGCGGTGCATCCAAGATGGTTATTGAGTCGGGAAAACATCCCGGTGAGCTCAAGGATGCAGTTTGCAGCCCCGGCGGAAGCACCATTGAGGGAGTCGCAGCGCTTGAAAAAGGCTCGTTCAGAGCGGTTGCATCCTCTGCGGTACGCGCTTCGTATATAAAAACCTTAAAACTTGGCAAGTAATTTTAAGAAAATTTCAAAAAGCTATTGCAATTTACAAAATTATATGGTATAATACCATTCGCTGATTATGATTATTTAATAATTTAGTTATAAAATTCCGTCTTAAGACGAGATTTTAGGAGGTGTCAAAATGGCTAAGTGCAGTATCTGCGGCAAGGGCGTTGGTTTCGGACACAACGTTTCCCACTCTAACCGCAAGACCAACAGAACCTGGAAGCCCAACATTCGCAGGGTTAAGGCAGTAGTTAACGGAACAAACCAGACAGTATACGTTTGTTCTCGTTGCCTTCGTTCAGGAAAGATTGAGCGCGCATAAGCGACATGAAAAACTCCGCCGTGGGCGGAGTTTTTCATTTTATAGGAGTATTTATGAAGAAAAGCTTCGTTCTTGTTGACGAAAGAATAAGTGAAAGATGCGTTTATTCTCTTGAGGCTGAAGGATTTAGTCCCATAAAATTACCCCCTGTCCCCTCTCTTCCGTCAGCTATAGCGTCTCACACAGATATTATCTTCTTTAAGCTGAAAAACAAGATTTTTCTCTCAAAAGCCTATTTTAACGCATTTTTTGATGTTCTTTCCCCACTTGAAAGCAAAAATCTGTGCTTAACTGAGTGTTCGCAAGGGGTAAATTACCCACTTGACGCTATTTTCAACGGTCTTGTTATGGGAGATAAGCTTTTTTGCAAGGCAGACAGCTTTTCAAAAGAGATTATCGCGTCAGCCGAGGAGCTTGGAATTAAAACTATTTCGGTAAAGCAAGGTTATCCCGCCTGTACAGTACTGAAAATCTCGGAAAATGCCGCCATTACGGCAGATAAGGGTATGGCGAAGGTTCTAAAAAACGAAGGGATATCTGTGCTTGAAATTGAAAACGGTGACGTTTCCCTGCCGCCGTACGAGTACGGATTTATAGGCGGCGCGGGTGAGGTCTGCGAAGATACGATATATTTCTTCGGTGATATTCACACGCACAGAGATTCAAAAAGAATAATAGAATTCATAGAAGAAAACGGAAAGAGGGCGCGCTCGCTATCAGACGAGCCTTTAGTCGACCTCGGCGGAATGATTTTCCTCTGAGCTGCTCTCCCTTTCCCTTTTATCAAAAAAGATATTAAGCGCTACCGCAAGAAGCGGAACGAAAAGTATTCCGATAAAGCCGAGCGCGTAATATCCTACGTACAGAAGCAAAAGGCTGATTACGGGATGCACCCCTATACTCTTTCCTATAATCTTAGGCTCGGCAAACTGACGTACAAGCTCGTGGACCGCAAGTAGTATTATAAGACCTACACCAACCCCCGTATTTCCCATAAGGAGCTCAAAAATGCTCCACGGCACAAGCACTGTGCCAACACCGATTATCGGTAACAGGTCTAGTATAGCTATTATAACCGACAGCAAAATAACGTTATCCACTCCGAGAATCAAAAGTCCAGCGAGTATGATAACAAAGGTTATCCCCATTATAATGAGATATGAACGGATATATTTAACGCCTATCTTCATAGCGCTCTTCTTTAGTCTTAAAAGAGCTCCTACGGCTTTACCCGGAAGAACGCTCTTTACCCAAGCGTTAATTCTGTCAATATCGAGAGCAAAATAGACCGATGCGATAACCGTTACGAGAATGAAGAAAAGCACTCCGGGAATCATTGAAACTATCTTTGAGAGCAGATTTACAAGTCGGTTTACGAGACCGCTTATTCCTTCTCTCAGCGCCCCTCCGATTTCTTCGGTCAAAGCGCTTGAAACCTCGCTATCCCCGAATATCGAGCCTATCGGATTAGTTATCTTTGCAAGAATGTCGATTATTCTATCGTCACTCGCAAGAGACGAGAAAAACTCCCACGCCTCACGGACTGCAAAAAAGCAAAACAAGGACAAAAGACCGAGAGTCAGAACAACGCATATCATTGTGAGAATAACGCTCACTATTTTGTGCGGAACTCCGATTTTTTGCGAGATAAATCTCACGGCAGGACGAAGAAAAAACGCAGCTGCCCACGAAATAATAAATGGAAGCAATGCTACGAAAAGGTACTTAAAAAAGAGAAACGCAACTATTCCTATTCCAAGCGCGGTGATAGTCAGATAAGCGTAAAATTGAAGCCTGTCTTTGTTCATTGTAATCTCCATTCTTTAAAAAGGCTACTACATTATAAACAAAAATAAAAATAAATATAACGAGAGGTAAAGAAAATGATTGTTATTGAAATGGAAAACGGCAAGGAAATCGAAATCGAGCTTATGCCCGAGGCAGCCCCCAAAACCTGCCAGAACTTTGAGAAGCTCGTAAAGGAAGGCTTTTACGACGGACTCATATTCCACAGAGTTATTCCCGGATTTATGATTCAGGGAGGCGACCCCCTTGGAAACGGAATGGGCGGCGCTGACGAGAATATCGTCGGAGAATTCAAGGCTAACGGTTTTGACAACCCCATAAAGCACACAAGAGGCGTTATCTCTATGGCCAGAGCATTCAATCCCAACTCTGCTTCCAGCCAGTTCTTCATTATGCACGCTGACGCTCCCCACCTTGACGGTCAGTACGCAGCATTTGGTAAGGTTACAAGCGGTATGGACGCAGTTGACGAAATCGCTTCTATCCCCACCGACTACAACGATAGACCTAAGATGGCTATGAGAATGAAGAGAGTTTATATTAAGTAAGATTTAAAGGGCACTGTTTTTACACAGTACCCTTTGCTTTTTATTCGGATATCATAATAACATTTACTTTTTTACCAAGATTTTGGAAAAAACTTATCGTTGATTTTGTACCCTTTGATTTTCCATCCCAAAACGCAAGACATTCCTCGGCATACTCTGCTATTTCCAAATTTCTTTTTATTGGCGCAAATTTGCCGTATAAATTATATTTAGGTAAAAATTCTGTAAGAATAAGTTCTTTTTTTCTTGCGTATTCTCCAGCAAGAGCATCTATACCGCGAGCTCCTCCCGAAACTATCTCTGTAACCGAACTCGGAATATAATCCTCTAGTTTTATTTTAGCAAGACTTCTTGATCCTATAATAGCCAATTTCATAAAACCTCTTTTGAACACATTTTGAATATATATTATGTCTATTTATAACATTTTAAC
>JAZRLJ010000168.1:0-9714 GCA_045646755.1 Eubacteriales bacterium
CCCTCATATAAGAAGGGAAACGAAAAGGAATACGGTATGCTCTTTGCAGATTATGAGATTTTCTTTAAGGAAAACGAAGGCGTCCTGACCGTCACAAAAGTGATAAAAAAGGCATAAATGCAAACAAATAATTACAAAAAAACGCAGAAGCGAGTTGCTTCTGCGTTTTTAACTTAAAAGAATTTAAACCATTTTTTCGGGGTGGAAATTTTCGTCAAAGGTTTTTTCGTCAAGGAAGCCAAGAGAAACGCACGCCTCTCTGAGAGTGATATTTTTCTCGTGCGCAAGGTGTACCGTCTTTGCCGCGTTTTCGTATCCTATAATAGGAGTGAGCGCGGTTACGGTCATAAGGGAATTATAAAGGTAATTCTTCATTTTTTCCTTATTTGCCTTTATTCCCACGACGCAGTTTGTATTAAAGGATTTTATCGCGCTCGAGAGAAGTCTTATTGAACGGAGGAAATTATCTATTATCAGGGGCATAAATACGTTAAGCTCGAAGTTGCCCTGAGATGCCGCAAATGATATTGCCGCATCGTTGCCCATTACCTGTACGGCTACCATCGTGAGCGCCTCGCACTGAGTGGGGTTGACCTTGCCGGGCATAATTGACGAGCCTGGCTCATTCTCGGGAATGGTTATCTCACCGAGTCCGCAGCGCGGTCCTGATGCGAGCCAGCGAATATCGTTCGCCATCTTCATAAGGTCGGCGGCAAGCGCCTTTATTGCGCCGTGAGTGAAGACTAGCTCGTCTTTAGAGGTAAGCGCGTGGAATTTATTCTCGGCAGGGTAGTAGTTATGCTTTTTAATGCGTGAGAGTTCCTCACATACAGCCTTGTCAAATCCCTTCGGAGCATTGAGTCCCGTACCTACCGCAGTACCGCCGAGAGCGAGAGCGGAGAGGGGCAGAAGAGCTGATTCAATCATTTTTCTGTCAGCCTCAAGAGAGCTTCTCCAACCGCTTATCTCCTGCGCAAAGGTTATCGGGGTTGCGTCCTGAAGATGCGTTCTTCCGCTCTTTACTGCGTCACCGTTTTCCTTTTCGAGACCTATGAGCGTCTCTATGAGCGAGTCGATAGCAGGGAAGAGAGTTTCCTTTATTTCGGTCACCGCCGCAATATGCATTGCCGCAGGAAAGACGTCGTTTGAGGACTGAGACATATTTACGTCGTCGTTAGGGTGCACGAGCTTTTCCCCGAGAATTTCGTTTGCCCTCGTTGCGATAACCTCGTTTACGTTCATATTCGTCTGAGTGCCGCTTCCCGTCTGCCATACGCAGAGAGGAAAATTTCTGTCGAGTACACCCGAGAGCACGTCCTCTGCCGCCTCAGTAATTGCATAGCACTTTTTCTCAGTCATCTTCTCGGGACGGAGAGCGCTGTTTACTCTTGCCGCCGCGAGCTTCACCGTAGCGAGTGCGTAGATGACCTCAATCGGCATAATCTCGTGTCCTATTCTGAAATTTTGAAGGCTTCTCTGTGTCTGCGCTCCCCAGTATTTGTCAGCGGGAACACGCACCTCGCCCATAGAGTCCTTTTCCTTGCGGTAGTCGTTTTGCACGGATTTTCTCCTTAAACTTATTTTTCGCTTAAAGCGATGGTTATGTATCTTTTTTTGCCATAGGTTTCAGCTTTTTTCTCTGCCTTTATTCCGAGAGAAATAAGACTTTCTATCGACCTGTCTATAAAGCTTTCGAATGAATAGAGCCTGTCTCTTATCTCGCCCCCGGAGAGTAATCTCGGAGCTTCTATCTCGACGAGCATATCAATTGCCGCATCACTCTCGGCAACAGTCATATTTCGCGCTTTCATTTTCTCTATAGCTCGCAGCATATTTTCCTTGTCGGAGAGCCTGAGCAGACCTCTCGCCTGCCTTTCGCATAGAGAGGCGGTGAGAATTTCTCTCTTTACCTCCTCGGGCAGACGGAGCAGCCTTATTTTGTTGGCTACGTAGGATTGACTGACACCGAGCTTTCTTGCCATCTCGGACTGCGTCATATCCGTCATTTTCATCATTGTCGAGAGCGCTGTCGCTTCTTCAAACATATTCATACCTTAAAATTCCTTTTTGCTTTTATTCTAGCATAAGAAAATCGCAGGTAATGTCAGAAAGCGTCGCGCGATAAATTATCAGAGAGGCTTCTTAGATATTTGCGCGTAGGGACGGGGATAGGTGTCGGGGGTTTTCGACTTTTTCTTTACGGTGATTATCGGATGGGTGAGCTCCTCGCCCGAGCCGAAGAGAGTGACAGACTCAACGGTTGCCGCCGAGCCGCCGAGCATTGCTATAGCCTTTTTTGCCCCCGAGAGCTCAAATTCCGCATTTTTGCCCTTCATAGCGAGCATCTCGCCACCCACCTTGACAAAGGGGAGGCACAACTCGGTGAGCACGCGCATCTCTGCAACTGCTCTTGCGGTTGCGTAGTCGAATTTCTCGCGGTATTCGGCAATGCGCGCCGCGTCCTCAGCTCTCGATACTATCGCAGTTACGTTTGAAAGTCCAAGAAGCGCAGCGGTTTCCTTAACGTAGTTTACTCTCTTTGCGGTTGAGTCCATAGCGAGAATGATTATATCCTCGCGCACTATTGCAAGAGGCAGGGAGGGAAATCCCGCACCGCAGCCGACGTCAATAATCTTTGCCCCCTTAGGCAGTCTCTTTGCAAGCTGGGCGCAGTCTGCGTAATGGTTGAGAATTATCTTTGCCGGATCTGTTATAGCGGTAAGATTATATTTTTCGTTTTCCTCGAGCATTCTTTCTGTAAGAAGGAAGAAAAGCTCGCTTTTTTTCTTGTCGAGAAGAGCGCCAAGCCCGTTGTTTTTAAAACAAGAGGAAAGCTCAGCCTCAAATGTCTGTCTGTTAATAGGCATACTTGCTCCATAAATGTTTATACGGGCGCATCTGCGCCCGTATAAATTATAATATTTTAGCTTTAAAAAGTCAAGAGTATTGACTTTTTTTGTCCCGTCTTACACCTCTGTGTCGGTTACTACGGTTTTTTTGTTGTAGAACTTAAGACATTTCAGCGCGTCAGAGGTAGCCTTGAACATAAAGGCAGATGGCTCGTTTGAGCTGTTTTTGTAAAGTATAATATACAAATTCGTACTTTTTACCGAAGGAATTGCGGAATACGTATTCTTAGGCGCATGCGTCTTTATCTCTTCAACAGCGTGTTCGAGAGGGATTATGCTGTCCGCATCGCATATTTTTATCTTTATTATTTTCTTTTCCTTCTTGCCGAAAATTCTGTAGAAGGTAAGATGCGCCTCCGAGATTTCGTACTTGTACTCAGGCTTTACGTATTTGTAGGTAAAGTAGACGAGTATCCAAAGGAAAAGGGGAAGAATTGCTACTATGGGAATAAATCTCGTTATATACGCTATGAGAAAGTAAAGCGCGGCAAAGAGCGCGTATGCTGAGAGCATAAGTCGTTTATAAAGCGCCCATTTTCCCTCGCTCTCTTGCGCTACGGTGTATTCGTAATTTGCAAGCTCCATTATAACTCCCTCTTTTTTCCTCTTTTTTAGGAATATTTTAGCATATCAAATCTTTATTGTCAATGCAAAAATTACCTGATATACTCGAGGGGCATATTGTAAAACTTTTCGTAGACCGATTTGTTAAAGGCGAAGTTTTCCTCCGCCATTTTTTCGCTCCTCGCTTTTCTGTCAAGAGTGAGGTCGGGGTAAATAGGCTTTCCTATATGTACGGTATGAGCCTGCACAGTCTCCCCGCTGATAGTAATATCGGTGTCCTCCATTGTGATAAAGCAGGGAACAACGGGCACACCGCTTTTCGTCGCTATATCGTAAGCGCCCGATTTTAGCGGCTTTGGCTTTCTGTAGTTATGCCACATGCTCTGCTCGGGGTATATCAGAACACAAGCACCGCCTGTCAGCAGCTTGTCCGTACCTCTCAAAAATTTACGCATAGTTGCAGCGTTGCTGCTAAGAGGAAGAGTGTTGCAGTTACGCATAAGAAATCCGTAAAATCCCGGAAAGGAGGTGTAATTGCCCTCTCTTATCACTCGGTATATTTTGCCCTTTCTTTTTGACGCGTCAAAAACTCTGTTCATAATGAAGCTGTCCAGAGGACTGAAGTGGTTTACCGTAAGAATACAGCCGCCCGCAGCTCTGAGGTTTTCTGCGCCAACTATATCCTTTATTACGAGGATTTTCTTTTTTTCGAGCTTTGCCGCATATCTGTAGGCGAGAAAGAAGGCAAGGCGCGTCTTTATACCTTGAAAAAGGCTTTTTTTCGGGTATTCTATCTCGGAGGGGAGAAGCTCCCTTGACGGCGGATCGTCCTCTATATCGATATCGAATTGACCGAGCCTTTCGTATTCCTCTATTTTTTTGTTTCTTTCGTTTGCGTCCATACGCTCATAAGCGCCTTTCTTACCTCTAAGTTTTTTTTCGTGTCCATAGCCTGCGCCTCGGCAAAGTCAATCATATTAAAGGTTTGTTTTGCCGCCTTTTCCTCGTCCTTGAAGGCGCGGCGGATATCCCTTATTCTCTCGGCATAGGGGGTGTATTCAACGTATTTCCAGAAGATATCGCCGAACTCAAGTCCGTCCTTATGCCAGGGCTTACTGTCAAGGTTGTAGTGAATGAGCTTTCTTTCGCACTCGGGTGAGGTAAAGCCCGGCATACAGTTCCATTCTTCTCCGATTACCGTACGCCTGTCCATACAGAGCGCGTTGAGGTAGTCCTGGTCCTGTGCCACCTCAAAGGTAACCTTGGAGATAAGGTCAATAAATCTATCTTCAAAGCCAACCTTTCTCATTTCCTTAAGATTCATAAGAAGGACGCCTGCGTTAAAGTAGTCTATAGGCGCTCTCACGCCGACTCTTTCGGTGACGTATCCGTGCAGACGTGGGATTTTCTGAACAAATCCGTCTGCAACAGCTCCCACGAGGTTATCCTGAAGCTCGACGTCGTAAAGCTCTGCAATATCGCTCTGCACCACTATATCGCAGTCGAGATAGAGCGCTTTATCAAGGCTCGGGTATAGCTCGGGGATAAAGAGGCGGAAGTAGGTGGATTTTGAATAATAGTCTCTCGTGTGCAGTCTTTCGGAGATTTTTTCTATCCTCTCCGAAATATCCACGAACTGTATATTGAATCCGACCTCTCCAAGAGCAGAGAATAGCGTTTCCTTGTGATACTCGGAAATTCCCGTATTCAGTATTCTTATACTGTAGTCGCGCTCACGGCATCTGTGCTTTTTGATTGACGATAGTGTTACCGCGAGGAACGGAATGTATCCGTCGTCACACGCGAAGAAAAGATTTACCGTATCAGCCTTATTCATTTTTGTATCTCCTTTGAGTTCATTTTGAATTCAGGTTGCGTCGGATTTTGCCGACGAGTGTATTATAAATTTGGAACGAACAAAAGGCAAGAGAAAAAACGAAAAAAAATTTTCTACAATTGTGTCCAAAAAAATAAGTGTAATCTCTACCTAAGAGAGAGGAAAATAACATATCCCGATTTTTGAGAAATTCTCGCAAGTCTTGACAAAGTAATAGAAATATGCTAATATGATTATAGCAGATGCGAAAAACATAAACCAAAGTTTGCATTTTAAAATTCCGATTTTGAAAGGTGCGAAGAAATGAAGGGTGTAAAGGAAACCGTCAGGGAAAACCTGATAAAGCTCAGAAAAGAGCATAAATATACTCAGATGGAGCTTGCTGAGAAAATCGGATATTCGGACAAGGCGATTTCCAGATGGGAGACGGGTGAGGTAAACCCCGATATTGAGACGCTTGAGAAGCTTTCTAGCCTCTACGGAGTGGATATAACCGTATTTTTCTCGGAGTACAGTCCCGAGCAGCACAAGGCTGAGGTTGCGCGCGATACACAGCTCGGCAGGAAAATAGCCGTATGGATACTTATGGCGGTAGCGCTTTGGTACGTAGGAATTATGCTATACATATACAGTCATACCTTCGTCTCCGACTCTGCGAGAAGCTGGCTTATCTTTATATGGCTCGTACCCCTTACCTTCATTCTCTGCTCGGTTATGAACAGAATGTGGGGAAACGCGGTGATGGGCATAATATTTTCGTCCCTTGTTTGTTGGAGCTTGCTCGCGGCGATATATCTTCATTTTCTTAAGTATAATCTCTATCTTCTCTTCATATCCGGTGTGCCGATTCAGATGGCAATACTGCTCCTTGACTATATGAAAAGGAAGTCAAAAGCGCGAAAATAAGCAAAAAATCTTGAAAAAGGGTATAAAAAAGGCGGAAAGTTTGGTTTCCGCCTTTTTGCTTTTATTTTGAGAGTTTCTATTCTGCTATTCTTATACTAATATCTCCGCTCGTGGTGGAAACCTTGCACAGCGGCGCCGTGTATACGGTGCCGATAACGTCAACTCTTCCCGAGCTTGTGTCTGTTATAAAGTTTTTCGCAGAGAGAAGTCTGAGCGTTACGTCGCCCGACGTGGAGTCTAAGTCAAGCTCTGCCGCGTCGGAGCTTGTAACGTGAATATCGCCGGACGTTGATTTGATAGTGAGTTTTCCTGCGAAGTTTGATCTTTCGATATCTATTTCACCTGCGGTTGTGTCTATTTTTACCGCGCCGGTTGTGTAAGTCTCGTTAAGCTCTATATCGCCCGCGCTTGTGTCTATATTCACGGATTCAAGAGTTGCCTTATTTACGTCTACTTCCGAGCTTGAGCCACTTATAGTGAGAGCCTTTGCGCCTATTCCGTCAAGGCTGACATCTCCGCTGGTGGCATGAATCGAGACGTCACCCTTGGTCATGAATCTGTTTATCTTGACGTCGCCGCTCGCTACTGATACAGAAAGAGATGCTGCGCTCACGTTCGCAAGATTGATATCTCCGCTTGATGTATCAAGATTTAATTCGCCCGAAAGGTCAAAGCCTGATAGCCTGATATCGCCGGAGGATGTGTTGACGGTGAAGCTTTCATATATCTTTTCGGGGAGAGTTAAGGTTAAGCCCGTTTTCTCTGCGAAGTTAAAAATATTGTAAAGAAAATTTTTTGCCTTGTTTGCGTTTACTATAAGCTTCCCTTCGGAAACGGAGTATTCTACGGAGTGAACTTCCTTTCTGACTATATCAAGTCTTGCCGAGACTTCTTCACCCTTTCTGATAATTACGTCGAGTCCTGCCGAGCCTGTGTCTATTTCGACCGATTTTATATCGTCGGTGACGGTGAAGCTCTCGGTTATTATTTTTTCACTTTTACTAAGATCGAAGCCCGAGCTTGCAAGAGCAATGAAGCCTATCACAAGTCCGACTACGATAAGAATTACTGAAATCACGATTAAAATTTTCATAAATTATCTCCTTTGCATTAACGGATAATGCTTTTCTTTATCATAATGAGCATTCCGCGGCTGAGAATGACAGCTCCCTTGGTAGTCCATTTTGCAATATAGAAGAAGGGGAAGACGAGTCCAAGTGAGAATATTCCTGCTCCCAGAAGGAAGAGCGCTTTTACGCTATTGCCAAGAAAAATCGTGGGAAAGAAGAGTATCACACCCGCAACGCCGCCGAGAAGCAGAGTGAGGGGTACTACCCAAAGCGAAATCACAACCGTCCATATTGCAGCGTAGAGGGAAACGATTGCCGCAAACGCCGAGGCGATAATCGGAAGCCCGAAAACGAGGAACCCGAAAACTATGAGTATCCACATCCATACGCTCTTTGCCGCCTTTTTTGGTGACCTTCTGAGCTTCGCGCCTACGATATGAGAGAAGGGAATGTCCGCAATTATTTCATTGTATATAGTGTCGATAGAGCCGAGAGCCGCAACCGCCTCTTTCTCGGAGAGTCCATTCTCCATTCTGTCGTCTATCATTTCCGAGTAGTATTCAAGCGATTTATCTTTGTCTGCCTCAGAGAGAGCCGAGAGCTTTTCATCAAGCTCGTATAAAAATTGTATCTTTGTCATCTCAGTATCCTCCTTTTGTTACGAAGCTGTAAATCAGGTTTATTTCCTTCCATTCGTCGATAAAGCTATTAAGCTTATTTATACCGAGTGGCGTTATTCGGTAGTATTTTCTGAGTCTTCCGTTATGCTCGGCGCTTCTTACGTTTACAAGGCTTGCCGATTCCAGCCTTCTCAGAATGGGATAGAGAGTAGACTCTGAAATTGAAACGTAGGGACTCACGTCCTTGATTATCTGATATCCGTATGACTCGCTGTCGCGCAGCGCCCTGAGTACGCACACGTCAAGCAGTCCTCGTTTCATCTGTACGTCCATTTTCGTCCTCCTTGAATTGATTTTTAGGTACTACACCTAGCAATATACCTTCCTTCATACAATACTATACTACACATAGTATTGCTTGTCAATAGGTTTTTCAAAAAAATCTGAATATTTTTCCGTTAGTCCTGACAATATTTTAGTATAAAAATTCATATAGGGACAGTAAAAATGATAAGAGAAAAAATTATAGATTTTCACACGCATATATTTCCCGACGCGTTAGCCGAGAGGGCACTTAGTAAGATAAGAGGACAAATCGGGCTTTCCTCGGGCGCGCTTTATTCCGATGCAACCGCGAGTGGTACGGAGAAAGTTCTCTCTAAGCTCGGCATAGACAGGGCGGCAGTCTGCAATATAGCGGTCACCCCCGAGAGAGAGGAGGCGGTAAATTCCTTTGCGATTTCCTTGACCCGAAACCCCTTTTTCATTCCTCTGGGCTCTGTTCACCCGAAAAGCAAAAATAAGGAAAAGGAAATAGACAGGCTACGTACAGCAGGGATAAAAGGGGTAAAGCTGCACCCCGACTTTATGGCTACGCCCCTTTCCGACGGTGGTTACGGTGAGATTTTTTCTCTTCTCTCGGAGAGGGAAATGTTTGCGCTTATACATTCGGGAAATAATCCGTTCAGGGAGGAGAGGTCGCTTTCCACTCCCGAGAAAATAGCGAAAATCAAAGAGAAATTCGACACTCTGACTATAGTTGCCGCGCATCTTGGCGGATTTGGAATGGCGGAGCGCTCCGTAAGCTCTCTCGCGGGTAGCGGTGTGTATCTCGACACCTCTCTTTCCGCGCTATCGGAGGAAAACCTATATAATATTATAGAAGCGTTTCGTGAGGATTATATACTTTTCGGCTCGGATACCCCCTGGTCAAATCCGAAGCGGGAGCTTTCTTTTATACAAAATCTTCCAATATCGGAGGGCGCAAAAAGGAAAATTCTCTACTTTAACGCGCTAAAATTGATTTTGTAAAAATTTTTCTCCGAAAATCATATAAATCTATTGACAACGGATAACCCTTGTGGTAAAATGCATATATAAAATTACGGATAGAGGCGCACTTGATGAAAAGTAACGCACGACAGAAAAGCCCCAAGGCTGTGTGTGAAAGGTGTCGGTGCCGAAGTTAGTGCTGTGGAAAGCACTTGCTGGCAGTTCGGAGAATATCCGCCCTGCTGTCGCATTTTTGCGGAGTGCTATCTTTTTTCTTCAAGGGAATTGGGATGGCGTTTTGCCATCCTTTTTTGATTTCTATACTGTTTTGGGGGTTTTATGAAAAACACGGTATTCACGGGCGCGGCAACCGCGATAGTTACTCCGCTTACGGAAAGCGGGATCGATTACGACAGCTTTGGAAGGCTTATAGATTTTCAGATAGAAAACGGAATTGATGCAATTGTCACCGTCGGCACAACGGGAGAGGGCTCTACACTTTCGGATTCGGAGCACAAGGAGGCAATAAGATTCAC
>JAZRLJ010000169.1:0-5381 GCA_045646755.1 Eubacteriales bacterium
GTATTTTGATGAGAAATGGGGATATTCCTCACCCGAGTATTCCTACAAGGTGCTTGACGAGGTTTACAGAAGCTGTGACTGGCACGAGGAGAGAAACTTCGGTGACTACGAATACAGTGCATCTCCCGCATACGGTCAGTACGACGTAATTCCCGCAACCACACCTCTTGACGTAATGAAGCAGTACGAGTGGGTAATATATTGCGGCTGGAACACTATGACACCCGAGATTGTAGATACTCTTAAAGCATACGTTAAGGACGGCGGTAAGCTTCTTATTACCGCAGCTCACGTTCGTGATAGCATCGACAGAGCCGAAAAGGGCAACTTTGTAGATGGCATTGAGGAGCTTCTCGGAGTTAAGCTCTCTGACGATATCCTCAGAACCAACGACGGATATAAGTTTGCAAAGTATAGCACTATAGACGGTGTTATGTACCCCGGAACAAAGAAATTCCTCTGCGACCCTGCTTGGTCGGGCGGATATACCAATTACGTAAAATTTGAGCCCACTACGGCAACTACGGTATGCTACGTTTCGGATAGCTTCTTCCCCGAGCCCGAGAGCCAGATACCATTTATCACCGAGAACAAGTACGGTGAGGGTAACGTAATATTTATGTCAAGCTCCGAGTATCCCGGTGACAGTGCAGTATTCCCGATTTACAAGCTTATGGTAAAGGCGGCTCTTACAGCGTCTCACAGAACGAGTGACCTTCAGGTTATAGCTTCCGACAAGCTCAGATTTGCTATGTACGAGGGAGACGATTTCTACAAGCTCTATCTCTTCAACACCGATTTCAGTAATAAGATTTTTGCTAAGGTAATTTTCAGAGGCGAAGAGAAGGAGCTTCTTATCGACTCCGTAGGACTTGAAATAATCGAATTCAAAAAGTAAAAAAAGAGAACGAATCCGGTATCCGTAATGGGTATGCAGATTCGTTTTTTCTTATAGCTTTTTAACCATTTTAGGCGTGTATCCGAAATAATCGATATATGCTCTGTAGAAGCTCGTGTAGTTTGAAAAACCACATTCGGCGTAGATCTCGCTAGGCTTTTTGCCGTGCTTCATTTTTCTGTGGGCGAGAAGAACTCTCTTTTTCCTTACGTATTCCATTATGCCTATTCCCATTTCTCTCTGGAAAAGGGCGCGCACGTAGGAGGTAGAGAAGAACATCGCTTCGGCTATTGCTTCAGCTGATTTTATCGTGGTAAGATTTTTATTTACGTAGCTTATTATTTTGCGCACCGTACTGTTCCTTATTTCCTCTCCCTTTTCCTCTATAATATCGAGGTCGGAAAGTATAAATAGGGAGGACTGAACTACGGATTTGATAAAGGCGGGGGCGTTGTTATTACTCAATTCAAGCTTTTGCTTTGCCGCGCTGAGTATTTTCTCAAAAGCGGAGCTTTCGCCAAGAGAAAAATGCTCGCCCTTATCGAATATGTCAAAGGAAATTCCCTCGCATTTTACGTTTTCGGTGAAAAATCCAAGACAGTAGAGCGCTATCGGCGCTTTGATTACGTTTCTCTCAAAGTGATAGTTGCCCGCATTTACGAGAAGCACGTCTCCTTTTTTCAGCACGTACCTTTTGCTCTCTATTGCGTATTCTATCTCCCCCTCCTCAATATACATAATTTCGTGGAAGGAGTGCTCCTGCCATCTCGGAGTTTTTATTCCGGTGTCGGTGAATTTCTTTGTGTAAAGGAAATAAAAGTTATTATCCTTGTATTCTACGGTTGATATTTTTGCATCCATATTTTAAGTATAACACCGTTTATTAGCTTTGTAAAGCATTTTTGTAAGTTTTATAGTTATAAATGTTATTTTATTTCAAAAACAATTATGATAGAATAGGTTTGTAAATAACTTTTGGAGGAACTCGCGATGAAAAAACCAAAGCACGTGTTCAGCGGTGTAAATATTGCCGACTACGAATTTAAGCACGACACTATTATTGACGTTATAAAGAAATATAAGTTTGGTAAGGAAAACGGAAACCTTTTTAATTTCTGCGTTCTCAGAATGGACAAGGGACATCCCGGTGAGCTTCTTTATACCTGGGCAGAATATCTCAGAGATAACGAGGTTTACTTCATTATAAAGAACAACTATCCCAGAACGGGAGTAATAAAGCCCGTTCTTTCAAAAGAGGAATGCGAGAAGGTTGCAGAAATAGGCGGAGATTATTATCTTGGCGAGGTGATCGGAGAGTTTGGAGGATTTTACGCAACTCGCGCTAAAGGATATGACGTAAATTCCGTAAACCCCATTCAGGGAATGAAGACCTGCCTCGAGGCAAAGGAAACCTACAAAAAGCAGATAGGCGAGCGTATGCAGATGATTCGTGAAAACGGAACTCCGAAGGTTCTCACCTGCCAGGCTGTTACCCTCCTTCCTTATGACTATGAAGCAGGATTAGATGCGCCTGTAATTGAGCTTGCTCCGAGAAATATGGAGCAGATCATGGCTTTCGGAAGAGGCGCAAACAGAGCGTTCAGAAAGGATTTTGTAGGCGCTTGGCTAGCTCACGAGTTCTACGGCGGATATCATCAGTTCGATCCTCTTAAGAAAAAGAGATTTAAGATGGAATATCTTGCTATGTATCTTGGCGGAATAGATTACGTAGGACTTGAATCGGGATTCCGTGAGATCCATTCTCACGTTGACGAGATTCTTCCCGAGGATCATCCCTTAACTCAGTCTTATCTTAAGGAAGCCGAGGACTTTGCGAGATTTTGCAAGTCAGACGTGCGTCCCGAGGGCGGTCCTATAACAAAGGTTGCATTCGTTCAGGGTAACCTTGACGGATTCGGCTGGGGTAACAGCTCTTCTCTCTGGGGACAGTACTATGACGAAAAATGGGGATTTAATTCTCCCGAATATTCTTACAGAGTACTTGACGACGTCTACACCTCTTGCGGCTGGCACGAGGGAAGAAACTTCGGTGATTACGACTACAGCGGCGCGCCCGGATACGGCACTTACGACGTAATTCCGGCTACTATGCCTCTTGACGTAATGAAGCAGTACGAGTGGATCATCTTCTGCGGCTGGAACACCATGACAGAGGAAATTTACCAAACCCTTAAGGCGTACGTTGCGGGCGGAGGAAATCTTCTTATTACCGCCGCTCATATGCGCGACAGCATCGACAGAGCAGAGAAGGGCAAGTTCCTTGACGTAGACTGGGAGGAATTTCTCGGAGTTAAGCTTTCCGAGGAAACCTTCAGATGTAATGACGGATATAAGTTCGTTAAATATAGCACTATCGACGGAGTTATGTACCCCGGAACTAAGAGCTTCCATTGTGATCCCGCATGGAGCGCAGGTTATACCGATTACGTGAAGATCGAGCCTACCGCGGCTACCACCGTATGCTACGTTTCGGATAGCTTCTTCCCCGAGAGAGACGTGAAAATTCCCTTTATAACCGAGCATAAGTACGGAGAGGGAAACGTAATCTTTATGGCAAACTCCGAGTACCCCGGAGCGCCGGCAATATTCCCGATATATAAGCATATGGTAAAACAGGTTCTTACCGCTTCTCACAGAACGAGCGACCTTAAAGTCGTCGGCTCGGATAAGCTCAGATTTGCTATGTATGAGGACGATGAAAAATATAAGCTTTATATCGTTAACTCCGATTTCAATTTTGAGAACAGAGCAAGAGTTATTTTCCGCGGACAGACAATCGACAAGGTTATTGATTCGCTTGGGCTTGAGATAATAGAATTTAACAAAAAGCAATGAAATCAGATCGCCGCTTTCCTTTTTTGGAAAGCGTCGTATTCTTTTGCTTAGTTTAATAATCGGATTTGTAATGTTTATAATCGGATTTGCAATTCCTTTTTGCAAATCCGATGTTAGAATAAAGGTGAAATCTAAATTTCGGAGGATCTCAAAATGAAGAAACCTTTACATATGCTTGCCGGTGTAAATATCGGTGATTACGAGTTTAATCACGATACCATAATTGACGTTATCAAAAAGTATAAATTCGGACTTGAGAACGGAAATCTTTTCAGATTTTTGCAGCTTAGAATGGACAGGGGCAGACCTACAAAGGAGCGCCTTTACGAGTGGGCAAAATACCTTGCTGACAACGAGGTTTATTTCCAGATATCAAATAACTATCCCAGAATCGGTGAGCTTTACACCATACTTGATAAGGAAGACCTTAAAATCCTTTCCGAAGTAGGCGGAGAGTATTTCCTTGGTGACGATATCGGTGAATTTGGCGGCTGGTACGCTTCAAGAGCTAAGGGCTACAAAATGGGCGAGAACCCCGTTCAGGGAATGACCAACTGCAAAGAAGCTAAGGATACGTACGTTCGTCAGGTTGGTAAAATAGTTGACCTTCTTCACGGTAACGGCGCGGAGCTCGTAGGCTCTTGCCAGGCCGTTGCTGCTTTCCCCTACGACTACGATGCAGGCGCAGACTATATGCTCGTTGAGATCGCTCCGAGAAATATGGAAATCCTCTTAAACTTTGCAAGAGGCTCGCAGAGAGCTTACAGAAAGGACGTAATCGGAGCGTGGCTTGCTCACGAGTTCTACGGCGGCTATCATCAGGAAGATCCTCTTAAGGCGAAGAGATTTAAGATGGAGTACTACGACACATATCTTGCAGGATTTGACTTTATCTGTCTTGAGTCGGGATTCCGCGGACTTTACTCTCACGTAACTAAGCCTCTTCCCGCAGACCACCCGCTTCCCAAGTCATACCTTAAGGAAACCGAGGACTTTGCACAGTTCTGTAACAAGGATATCCGTCCGGGTAAAAACGGACCTATCACTAAGGTAGCATTCGTTCAGGGAAACCTTGACGGCTATATGGCAGGAAACAGCGGCTGCCTCTGGGGACAGTATTACGATAAGCAGTGGGGCTTTAAAGCTCCCGAGTTCTCATACAGAATTCTTGACGAGGTTTACCACGGCAGCGAGTGGAACGACGGAAGAAACGCAGGAGATCACGACTACAGTAACGCTCCCGGATACGGTGTATACGACGTAATTCCCGCAACTTGCCCTCTTGACGTTATGAAGCAGTACGAGTGGGTTATCTTCTGCGGCTGGAACACTATGACACCTGAAATTTACGAAACCCTCAAGGCATACGTAAAGGGCGGAGGAAAGGTTCTTATTTCTGCGGCTCATATGCGCGATAGCATAGACAGAAACGAGAAGGGTAACTTCGTTGGCGAGGATATTGAGGAGCTTATCGGTGCAAAGATTACCGGTGAAATTATCAACACCTGCGACGGCTTCAAGTTTGCAAGAAACAGCATCGCTCCCGGTGTGATTTATCCCGTTATCTGCGGAAAAACCAACGTAGGAAAAAGCTCTCTTTATAACGCTCTTCTCGGGTTGTCGATAG
>JAZRLJ010000170.1:0-9382 GCA_045646755.1 Eubacteriales bacterium
CCCAGGTTTACATCTCCGAAGAGCTTGCAGCTCCGTTCGAGTGCTGGGAAAAGGTTGGATATTAATAATTTGCTTTGCAAATTGGTTGCGAAAGACAACTCGTTCGCAATCTTACCTTTGAAAAAGGGTGCAAACCATAACGGTTTGCATCCTTTTATTGTTTTTAAAACAGTTATTCTGCTCTGCTTTTTTTGTCTTTTTAATTATATTTACGCATATCTATTGAAATGTTAAAAGTTTTCTGTTATACTAAAAAAGAAATTTAACCGAGGTGTAGAAAATGAAAGTTATACTTATTAACGGCAGTCCTAACGAAAACGGATGCACAAGACGAGCTTTGCGCGAGGTTGAAGACACTCTTAGAGAGTGCGGAATAGAAACCGAAATTTTTAATATCGGTACAGATGCAATTGCAGGATGTCTTGGTTGCAGAGGCTGTCGCGAGCTTAAGAAATGCGTAATCGACGACAAGGTTAACGAATTTATAAATCTGGCTGCAGAGGCGGACGGATTTATCTTTGGTTCTCCCGTTTATTACGCAGGCGCTAACGGTGCTCTCACCTCTTTTATGGATAGAGCTTTTTATGCTGACAGATGCTCAAAGAGAAACGTTTTTGCTTTCAAACCCGCTTCCGCAGTAGCTTCTGCAAGAAGAGCCGGAACGACCCCCACACTCGATCAGTTGAACAGATATTTTGAAATAGCCTCGATGCCCATAGTTACCTCTACATATTGGAATGAAGTGCACGGAAATCTGCCCGAAGAGGTTGAACAGGACGGTGAGGGACTCAGAACAATGAGAAATCTCGCCAGAAATATGGCTTGGCTTTTAAATATTATTAAGCTTGGTAAAGAAAACGGAGTTCCCTATCCTAAGACCGAATATAAGCCTTCCACAAACTTTATAAGATGATTATTTCTCTCTAAATCTATCTTCATAAGATGGTGGCACGTAATAGTCCTTATACGCGATAGACAATGTTGCTCCTATTATTCTTTTCGGTCCGAGAGCCTTTAAATTGAACGCTGCTGCGCCCATAGAAGCGCCTGTGGTTACTATATCGTCTATAATTATTACCGTCTTTTGCGTCAGATTCAAATTTTTGTCTTTTAATTTGAATCTGGCGTTTTCTATTCTCTCGTCTATATTTTCTGCTTTTTTCTGCGGCTTTTTAGCAAGTGATTTTAAGGTTCTTATATAACCGACGGACAGATTACGCGCAACAGCTCTTGCAAGCTTTTCCGAATGATCTATTCCGTATTTTGCTTTCGCTCTTCTTCGTCTGGGTATTGATGTAATAACTATACTTTCATTTATTTTAAGAGATGCTTTTATCGATGTCGTAAGCTCTTCTGCGAGAAAATCAACAACATCTCGGCGCCCTTCTCTTTTCAGGTTATATATAAGCTTGTTTGACTGAGTGGATTCGCCGGATTTATATCTGAAAACCTTGACTAGCCTATGAACAAAATGTGATTCCAAGTAATGTGATGTGCAATCACAGTTATACAAAGGCTTTGAACATATAGAGCAATTTCTTTCCTTTACATCTATGTATAGGTTTTTGCATTTTTTACACAAGCCTTTATCGTCTCTCTCAAGCAACTCGCCGCAATATACACACTTTGGCACCGATATATAAAATAAAATTCTTTCAAAAAACTTCATAATACTCGTTGAGCCGTCACTTTTGTGACGGCTCAATCCTTTTATTTGTTTTTAGGAAAACTGTCTTTAAGACCAACTATACGATTAAATACGTTATCGTACTTAGAATCCTTGACAAAATATCCGCATCTGACAAACTGGAAACGCTCTTCAGCTTTTGCATCTGCAAGCGCAGGCTCTATTTTAGCGTTTGAAACGGTTGTCACAGAGGACTTGTTAAGATAATCGTCAAAGGTCTTCCCCTCGGGGATTTCGTCTACGGTTTCAATATCAAAAAGGAGATCGTAGAGCTTAACTGTGGTATCCTTAGCATATTCCCTTGAAAGCCAGTGAATAGTTCCCTTTACCTTTCTGCCGACAGCTGGCATTCCATTACCCGTTTCAAGATCAGCAGTACAGTGGATTTCTTTTATTGAGCCGTCTTCGTTCTTGATTATCTCATTACACTTAACGATATAAGCGCCCATAAGACGAACCTCTCCATCGGGCTTCATGCGGAAGAACTTAGGCGGAGGAACTTCTGCAAAATCATCTGCATCTATAAAGAGCTCGCGAGTGAAAGGAAGCTTTCTCTTTCCTGCCTCCTCGTGATTTGGGTTATTGGAAACCTCGAAATATTCAACTTTATCCTCAGGATAATTGGTTATAACAACCTTTATAGGATGAAGTATTGCGATTCTTCTCTCAGCAGTGTCGTTAAGCTCCTCTCTTATGCAGTGTTCGAGAAGCTCGTAATCTACTACGCTATACGCCTTAGCTACGCCTGCGCGAGATACGAAGTCAAATATAGACGAAGGAGTGTAACCGCGACGTCTGAGACCGCACAAGGTGGGCATTCTAGGGTCGTCCCAACCGTCTACAAGTCCGTCCTCAACAAGACGTCTGAGGTATCTCTTACTCATAACGGTATGGGTAACGTTAAGACGGGCAAATTCACGCTGCTTGGGTTTAGCCTCAAAGCCTATATTCTCCACTACCCAATCATAAAGCGGACGGTGGTTTTCAAACTCTATAGAACAAAGAGAGTGAGTTATTCCCTCGATGGCGTCCTGAATTGGGTGCGCATAGTCGTAAAGAGGATATATGCACCACTTATTTCCCTGTCTATGATGGTCGGTATGAAGAATTCTGTATATGGCAGGGTCGCGCATATTCATATTTGACGAGGACATATCAATCTTAGCTCTGAGAGTCTTTGAACCGTCGGGAAATTCTCCGTTCTTCATTCTCTCAAAGAGTTCGAGGTTTTCTTCAACGCTTCTCTCTCTGTAGGGGCTGTTCTTACCGGGCTCGGTAAGCGTACCTCTGTAGCTTCTGAGCTCTTCTGCGTTAAGGTCGCAAACGTAAGCCTTGCCTTCCTTTATGAGCTTGATTGCAAACTCATAGCACTTATCAAAATAGTCAGAGCCGTAATAAACTCCACCGGTAGGCTCACAGCCAAGCCACATAAGGTCTCGGTAGATGCTCTCAACGTATTCGTTATCCTCTTTTGAAGGGTTGGTGTCATCGTAACGAAGATTGAAAAGACCGCCGTACTTTTTAGCAGTCATAGCATTTATCCATATAGCCTTTGCAGAGCCGATGTGAAGGTAACCGTTAGGCTCCGGAGGAAATCTTGTATGAATTTTAAGTTCGGGGTTTTCTGCAATATCCGCGTCTATGATGTCGTGGATAAAATTGTTTCTTATTTCTTCCATGAGAGAAATCCTTTTTAAAATAATATAGTTTAGTATAACACACATTTTTTAAAATGTCTAGTATTTTTGCGCAACTTTTATTATTATTTGCCATAAACTGTTATTGCATAGTATTTTCTATGCGGAAGGAGTTGTTTGTTTGAATAAAACTATACTTTCTGTCGGTTCAGTAACACATGCCCTGAAGGCGCAAAAGCTACTTGCTGATATAAAAATTCATTCAAAGCTCATAAAACTTGATTCGGGTACTTCTCCCGACGGCTGCATTTACGGTGTGATTATAAATGATAACGATTATCCGGACTCGGCTGTTGTGTTAAAAAGAGGCGGAGTATCGTTTACATTATCCGCCGAGAGCTTCCCAAAATAAAATGGTTTATCTTGATAATGCAGCAACCACGTTAAAAAAACCAAAAACGGTATATGAAGCGGTAGATAAATGTATTAAAAAGCTTTCTGTAAATGCAGGACGAGGGGGATATAAGCTATCATTTGATGCCGCTGAAAAAATATACGAAACTAGAGAAGAAATAGCTTCGTTCTTGAATTTTTCATCTCCTGAAAACATTGTATTCACTCTTAATGCAACCCATGCTATAAACCTTGCAATAAAAGGAATTATCAAAGAAAAGTGCCACGTTATAATATCTGACGTAGAGCATAATTCTGTTATTCGTCCTATACAGAAGCTACACGACGAGATAGGCGTAGAATACAGCGTTTTTAATACTGACACAGAAAAATTAAAGGAGGAAATCGAATCGCATATTAAAACGGATACTAAAGCGATCATTTCCACCTTAGCTTCAAACGTAACGGGTAAAGAAGTTCCGTTAAAAATACTTTCTGACGTCGCAAGAGAAAGAAATTTATTGCTTATAGTTGATGCTTCTCAATTTATCGGACACAAGAGGATTGATTTGCAGAAAACTCCCTGTGACGTCTTGTGTGCGCCTGCGCACAAGGCTTTGTTTGGTATAATGGGGTTAGGATTTGCAGTATTTTCACCCAAAATTGAGATAGATACTTTGATGGAGGGTGGAAGCGGAAGCTTTTCAAAAAGTCTGTATATGCCCACTTATTTGCCGGAGCGTCTTGAGGCAGGCACACTTCCATTACCCGCAATAACCGCTCTTTACGAGGGAATAAAATATATTAAAGACGTTGGAATTGATAACGTTGAAAAAAGACTTTGTGAGCTTACCGAATTCTGTGCTGAGTCCATACTTTCTGTAAATAACAGCGTTATATACGGAAAAAACTTAGGGATAATCTGTTTTAATTGCGGTGATATAAAATCCGAGGATATGTGCGCAAGACTTAATAATTATGACATTTGTGTCAGAGGCGGGTTACACTGCGCTCCGAGTGTTCATAAAAAGCTAAGCACCTACGAGTTTGGAGCGGTCAGAGTAAGTTTATCCTATTTCACTAAAAAACAGGATATTTATTCTTTGTATCGAGCATTAAAAAAATCACAATAAGTAACCTATTAAACCAATTAAAAAGAAAGTAAGGGTGCTACAAAACGTAACACCCTATTTTTATTTTACACATTTCTGCTTTAAAAATAAGTGATTTTTCGGAAAATAACAGGAATTCTTTGCTTGTTTTATTTGATAATATTTCCGTTGCTGAAGCGAAAAATTCGATTTTATAATTTTCTTTAGAATTGTTGTAAACAATAACGAAACGCTCGTTTTTATCTTTCCGCTCAAATATAAACAAGTCGTCATCCAGATGTAAAACGTGAAAATCACCGTCAAAAAATACATCTTTTTTAATTCTTAAATTACCGCATCTTTTATAATGATTTAATATTTCACAGTCCTCGCGTTCCCACGGATATGCCTTGCGGTTAAAAGGATCGCTATATCCTTCAAGACCAGCTTCGTCACCATAGTATACGGTAGGAATTCCTGGCAAAGCGGTAATAAGCGTATAAGCTGAAATCAATCTGTTTTTTGCTATAAGATAGTCGGTGTAATTCATTTTAAACGTCGAAAGCTCGTCATTTGATTTTTTACTTACATTAACCTCGCTAAGTGCACTAATGATACGTGCAGTATCGTGTGATCCAAGAATATTCATAGTATTATGCCTGATTCTTTTAGGCATATTAAGCATTATTTCATTTATTGCATAATCAAGTCTGTCGCTTTTTTTGTTTCTGATATAATCAATTATGCCTCTCATAAGAGGATAGTTCATTACCCCGCTCAATTCATTTCCGAGATAATATTTCTTACGCACACCGTAAGCTACCTTATTTGAAGCATCCTCCCAGACCTCTCCGTAAAGAAGAGCGTGCTCATTGGTTTTAGAAATTTTTCTTCTTATTTTTTCAATAAACGAATCCAACAGCTCGTCTGCTACGTCGAGACGAAAGCCGAAAACTCCTTTTTTTATCCATTTGTCGATAATCCCGTTTTCTGATACGAAATAATTCTCGGCATCGGAGCTCTCGTAAAATATTCTTGGTAAAATATCAATCCCCCACCAACAGACGTATTTTTCGGGATATTCTGTAAATCTGTACCAGCTATAATATGGTGATTTTTTGGATTGAAATGCACCTAAAGTATCGTAATTATTGTATCTGTTAAAATATTTACTGTCAGCCCCCGTATGATTGAATACTCCGTCTAATATAATTTTTATATTGTAGTCGCCTGCTTTTTTGATTAGCTCCTCAAACGCCACCTCACCGCCAAATCCTTCGTCTATTTTTTCATAGTCTGAAGTGTCGTATTTGTGATTTGACGGACTTTCAAAAATAGGACTTAAATATATAATTGAAACACCAAGTGAAGCCAGATAATCCAGCTTTTCCGTTATTCCGTAAAGATTCCCGCCAAAAAAGGTATTGTTTTTAAGATAGGCTCCCGGATATTCGGGATACTCGGTTATATTGCTATACCAATCTTCAATTAAAATCCCACCTTCACGCACGTGTGATTCCTTGCTTTTTCTGAATCTGTCTACGAATATATGATAAATAATACCGGGGATTTTTTTGTAATTCCCTATTTCATCAGTTATAGTAATCTGAAAGCAGTTTTTTTCTTCAGGAACGCTGAAAGAAACGGATACTAAGCTGTTTTTAAATTTGAAACCGTATATCTTAGACTCTGCATTTATTTCAAAATAGAAAAAATATAAAGTAGCATATCTCATGCTCTCAATATTGAAATTAAAGTAGTCAAAACGCTTATCAGAATTTATCATTTTGCCACTACACTTAAAACCAGCGTTACAGTTATAAGCATCGTAAAAAATTACAGTTGTATCTTTTGCAGATATTTCTCTTGGTAATGAAAGAATTATTTCGACGTTTTCATTTGGCAGCGCATAATTTCCGTCACACGTACCGTTATGAAAAATCTTAATTTCACCTTTTAAAGCAGATATATCGCTCTGATAAATCCTGAAATTTTTATAAAAATCAAAGCTCCTCATTCTTTTGATTAACTGATGCTGTATGCCAAATTTCAGAAGCATATTTTTTTATCGAATTGTCAGAAGAAAAAATTCCGCTGGCACCTGTATTAATAAGTGATTTTTTAGCCCATTCTTCCCTGCTATTATAATCCTTAAGCGCCGTTTTATAGGTGTAAAAATAGGAGTCAAAATCAGCAAGACACATAAAAGGATCAGCTATACCGTGTGTAGAATTTATAAGATAGTCTGCCACGTATGAAAAATCGGTGTTTCCTATCGGATAATAGAATCTATCTACAACATTCTTTAAAACTTGCGAATTATAGTAATAATTTCTTGAATAATATCCGTTGCGCCATAGCTCCTCTACCTCGTGAGTATTTAAGCCAAACACATAAAAATTATCTCTTCCTACAGCTTCGCATATCTCCACGTTTGCCCCGTCAAGAGTGCCTATAGTCAACGCACCGTTCATCATAAGCTTCATACAGCCGGTTCCGCTCGCTTCCTTTCCTGCAAGAGAAATTTGCTCGGAAATATCTGCTGCAGGTATAAGTGATTCAGCGACGGAAACATTATATTCTTCCACAAATACTATTTTTAACCTTTCGCGTGCGATGGGGTTATTATCAATCTCCTTTGCTAAAAACCAAATAAGCTTTATAAGCTTTTTAGCCATTTCGTATCCCGGCGCAGCCTTACAGCCGAAGATAAAGGTCTGTGGCTGAATATCAGTATTAGGATTTTCACAAATCTCATTATATAAAGCCATTATTTTCATTAAATTTAGCAGCTGTCTTTTATATTCATGCATTCTTTTTATCTGAACGTCGAATATAGACTCTGGATTTATTTTTTTACCTGCGCGCCTGTATATGAAATTAGAAAAACGTTCTTTATTCTGAGCTTTTATTTCCGAAATTCGTCTCAAAACAGAAACATCGGAGCGGTATTCTAGCAGTTTTGAAAGCTTTGTGGCATCATTATGATACTCTTCTCCTATTAGTTCATCAAGAAAAGCAGCCAGCCCGGGATTAGATACGTTTAACCACCGTCTATGCGCTATACCGTTTGTAACACTTGTAAATTTCCAAGGTGACATTTTATAAAAATCGTGAAAAATATCCTTTTTCAGAATTTCACTGTGTAGCTTTGATACGCCGTTTACAGTATGAGAGCCGACAATGGATAAATTTGCCATTCTTATCTGATTATAAGCTACTATTGACATTCGGGATATTCTATCCCAGTCGCCAGGATAGAGATTCCATAAGTCCGCGGTAAAGCGCTCGTTTATTTCTAAAACAATATTATATATTCGCGGAAGCTTGATAGAAAACAAATCTACACGCCAGCATTCTAGCGCTTCGGGTAATACGGTGTGATTGGTATACGATACGGTCTTTACAACAATAGACCAGGCATCTTCCCAAGAGTAAGAATAAACGTCCATAAATATTCGCATAAGCTCTGGAATACAAAGAGCTGGATGGGTATCGTTAATATGAATTGCCACATTTTCCTCAAACCCCTCAAGAGAGCCGCGCTCGGCAAAGTAATCGCTTATAATACTCTGGAGTGATGCTGAAACGAGAAAATATTGCTGAGATAATCTAAGAAGCTTACCTTCGTCGTAATCGTCTTTTGGATAGAGCTGCTTCGTTATTATCTCTGCGTTGTTTTCTGCTCTAATTTTTGAAAGATATGAGCTTTGCGAATCGTTATAATAAGCTTGAAATGAGCTATACGCCGGACGTGAGCGCCAAAGTCTTATTGTATTTACCGCATTTGTTGTAGTTCCAGGTATCAAAAGATCATATGGAATTGCCTTTACCTCATCGTACTCGTAATTGGTGATTTTTAAAGAGTTTCCATCCCACTTCTCTTTGATTTTTCCGCCAAAACGGACGGTAACGCTTTTTTCGGGGTGAGGCACTAACCACACTCCGCCACCCTCAAGCCATTCGTCAGGTAATTCCACCTGTTCTCCGTCTATTATTTTTTGCTTAAAAAGTCCGCTTTGATAGAGTAACGAGTACCCATTGGCAGCATAATCGAGCGCTGACAAGGAATCCATGAAGCAAGCTGCGAGTCTGCCCAGTCCCCCGTTACCAAGTCCGGGGTCAACCTCGCAAGAATAAACCCTTTCAAAATCTGTTCCAAAGTCCTTAAAAATCATACAAAGCTCATTGTATACACCAAGGTTCTTAGCAATGTTTTGTAAGGAACGTCCAACAAGAAATTCCATACACAGATAACAGATTTTTTTAGTGCCTGAAGCCTTTTTCCTTTTCTTAAAATCGGCTCTGGATTCAAGCATTATATCCTTAAGTGCAGTAACTGTAGCTTGGTAAATCTGACTGTCAAGCGCATCCTTGGGATTGGTAATTCCGCGCGTTATAAGTTTTGATTCAATACGTTCTCTGAGATCTTTAATTTCACTTCTCGCTCCATCGGGTAAGCTCATTTTGTTTTTTTTCATTTAATTTCCTACCAACTTAATAAATTGCTATAAACAGATATATATTTCTGGGCAGAATTTGACCATTCAAACTTTGAATTCATTGCATTATAT
>JAZRLJ010000171.1:0-8925 GCA_045646755.1 Eubacteriales bacterium
AGGTTGTTATAGAGGATGGTATTAAAGAAATTCCCACTGCGGCGTTTATGAACTGTAACACGCTTATAAGCATATCTATGCCGTCAAGCGTTGAGGTAATCGGGCAGAGTGCGTTTGCAGTTTGTACGAGACTCTATAAGATTACACTTCCCGAGGGTGTAAAAACTATAAAGAGCGGAGCTTTTGTAGATACTCCTCTCGTTTCCATTACGCTTCCGTCTACTCTTATCTCCATAGAGAGCGGCGCGTTTGAGGAGTGTTACAGACTGTTTATCATAAACAATCTTTCTTCTCTTGAACTTGTAAGAGGCAGCGATGAGCACGGCGGCATTGCAGCGTGCGCTAAGGAGATAAACAAGACTGTATGCAACGACAATATGTACGTTACCGATAGCGGCCTTGTTTTCTATAATAACGGCGAGGATAATATTCTCGTAGAATATATCGCAATGGGCGCGACTGAGCTTATTCTTCCCGAGACGTTTATGGGTAAGGCGTACGTACTTGTGGAAAATATGTTTGCCGATTTCTCTTACAGCGGTTGGGAAACGTATTATACCTTTGGTATTGATAATTGGTCTATTGAAGTAAACCATTCGGGCAAGGAAGTTACTAAGGTCGTAATTCCGAAAAGCATAACTTATATTCCTAAGTATGCCTTTGCAGGCTGGGATAATATAGAATACGTTTTCTACGAAGGCACTAGTGACGAGTGGGAGATGGTTAATATTGAGACCGAGAGAGGCTCAAACGTTGAAATTCTTAACGCGACTATTGTTTTTAAGACCGAGGACACAAATCCTGATGATGAAAAGCCCGAGGAGAATGAGCCTGAGCACGTTCACGATTTCAAATTTGTTGAGACGGTTAACCCCACCTGCGCAAGCGGCGGATATTCAATTTATTTCTGCGACGGTTGTCAAACGGAAGAAAAACGCGACCACGTAGCTGCGCTATCACATACTATGGGTGAGTACGAGGTAGTAAAAGAGCCTACTTTTTATGAAGAGGGCGTAAATATGCGCACCTGTAAGGAGTGTAAGCTCTATACCGAAAGCGAAAATATACCTAAAGTAATTGTGACGTTGACGTATACTAAAGAAGGCGGTCTTGACGTAGTTACCGTCACACACAGTTATCCCATGGCGCTTAATAGCCACCTTCTTGGCTATTATCACACGATAAATGCAGAAAACTTAAAGATTGTAGGAGATCCCGTTGCTTTTTCAGAGGTGGAAAAGCTGGTTTTGGGAGCTAACGTAAGTGAGGTTTCAGATTACGGTTGCAGCATCAGTGCCGATTCGCTTGAGATAGTGGTTATTTCAGAGGACGTTTCTTACATAGGACTGAAAGCTTTCTGGAACAGCATAAATCTCAAAAAGATTTATTTTGAGGGCGATGCTCCCGAGATAGACGACAGGGCGTTTCTTATTAACTGCAATCCTCAGGTTTACGTAATTCCTAAGAAGGACGCTCTTGGCTTTGAGGGAGTCACATTCGGAGGAATAGATATACTTCGTGAATGGATTGAGATTTCCGAAGAGGACATATTTGCTTTGACGCTTTCAGAGTATTCTGTGAGGGCTGCCGATTCTGCGGAGAAGCTTGCCTACGATATACTCAAGCTTTATAAGGATAAGGGACATCTTGATTTTGCTCTTATTCCATACTGCGAGGATATGGAGCAGTATAGAATAATAAAGGATTTCACTCTGGAGTTGACGGCGTCGTGTACAACTGAAAAGGAAAAAATCGACGTCATATACGACTGGATTGTAAGTAACGTAAAGTACGATGACGGTGCTTTAAGATACGAGCCGTATGACGTATTTACCAAGAAGAAGGCTGTCTGCGCGGGCTACGTGACGCTTATGCACGATATGCTTGCGGCGGTAGACGTAGTTTCCCTTTACACGAGAGGATCGACCTTGTTTGGCAATGAGGCAAAGGTTGAGGATATCTTCAAAAACCTCGACAACCTTCCTTCTCATGCATGGCTCACAATTCCTTTGTCCGACGGAACTCTTACCTATTACGATCCGACCTGGGGAGTTATGAACCGTGAGGCGTATAGGGATATGTCCAAGTCAGAGCTTTCTGCACACGCGTTGGCTCTTGAGGTTGACGGTCTTGAGGTTATCATAGACGGAGCAAGATACAGTATGTATACTTACAAGGACTATATGGTGGAGTTCTTGTATGAGGACGGATACGTATACGTATCGCTTGGCGATCAGATATACCAGGGAAATTACTCTTCGACGTACTTTAATTACTGGTTTGGCGAGGGTTACTTCTTAAAAAGAGATGACACCTATCATATTTTAGTAAAGCAGCCTACGAGCTCTGTATATAATACCGGTCTGCTAGCTTCAAGCTTCAACGGTGGTGATGCTGTATTTTGCCGAGCAGACGGAAGAGCCTTTATGCTTTCGCGCATCTGCGAATTTGTTTCCTTGCAGAATTCCGTCTACGGAAAGAATATATCCCTTACTAACGAGTTGTTTGTAGAAAAGGACGGAGTTTTATTTTATAAGGCTGACGGCGCTCTTGCCGTGGTTGGATATTTCGGTACAAATCCTGAGGTTACCATTCCTGCTTCTGTTGACGGTCTCGCGGTGAAAACCATAGCTTATCGAGCTTTCAGTAACAGCAAGAACATAAGAAGACTGATTATTGAGGACGGTGTAGAAGAAATATGGGATTTGGCATTTTACAATTGCGAAAACCTTGAATATATCTATATTCCCGCTTCGGTTAAGTATAACACGAGTAACGAGCAGACCATGGGTACGTCCAGCATAGCCTTTGACAGATGTATGAAGCTTGCTTATATTGAGGTTTCTCCCGACAGCCCGTATTTTGCATCTCTTGACGGAAATCTTTATTCTAAGGATATGAAGGAGCTTATCGTATTTAGTCCGAACAGTGAAATCAAAGATTTCGTGTTACCTGCGTCGGTTGAGGAAATAGCATCAAACGCATTCAGATATACAAAGCTCAGAAGCGTAGAGTTTTCCTCCTCGCTTAAGTCGATAGGGGGCTATGCATTCTGGTACAGCGCGATAGAGAGCGTGAGAATTCCGGGCGGAGTTTCTCTCGGAGGATGGGCGTTTGCTTACTGCTATAACCTGCGCGAGGTTGTCATAG
Source organism: Eubacteriales bacterium (assembly GCA_045646755.1). Lineage (GTDB taxonomy): Bacteria > Bacillota > Clostridia > Oscillospirales > CAG-272 > UBA1740. The sequence goes on from JAZRLJ010000171.1 coordinate 3,151, forward strand.
AGGAAGGCGTTAAGACAATTCCTGCTGCGGCGTTTATGAACTGTAACACGCTTATAAACGTATCTATTCCGTCAAGCGTTGAGGTCATCGGTACGGATGCGTTTGCCGTTTGCACGAGACTTTATATTCTGACGCTTCCCGAGGGTGTCACCACGATAGGCAGGGGCGCGTTTACTGACTGTCCGCTTGTTTCTATCACTCTCCCCTCAACCCTTACTTCTATTGCTCCGGGAGCGTTCGCTGCTTGCAATAGACTATTCATTATAAACAATCTTTCCTCTCTTGAGCTTAGCTGTGGTAGTTATGATCACGGCGAGGTTGCGCGTTATGCACGTGAAATCAATACGACGGTTGATAACGGCAATCTTTACGTTGGAGAGGACGGACTGGTTTTCTATAATGACGGAGAGGTTAATTTGCTTGTAGAGTATATCTCTATGGGCGCTGAAATTCTCATTCTTCCCGAAAAATTTATGGGCAAGGAATACTCTATCGTAGATAAAGTGTTCGCAGATTTCGCCTATGAAGGATGGGAAGTCCGCGACGGATTTGATATGGACGCCTGGTATATTGAAGTAAACCATTCAGGTAAGAAAGTGACTAAGGTCGTAATTCCGAAAAGCATAACTAAAATTTCTCTGTATGCCTTTGCAGGCTGGGATAATATAGAATACGTTTTCTACGAAGGCACGGCGTCAGAGTGGAATTGCGTCAGCGTTGAAACGGGAAACGGAGACTCAAACGTTGAAATTCTTAATGCGGCCGTTGTCTTTTACAGTGAAAACGAGCCTACCGAAAGCGGACTTTTCTGGCATTACGTTGATGGTGAGCCAGAGTTTTGGAAATAATATATTTATGAGGACTTAGAAATGAATTTTGAAAAGCTTGTATCATTGCTTTCGTTTGAAGAGGAAGAAAAGAAAATCCTCTTGAATGCGGAAAAAGAGATTATGGGAAAATACCCCGAGGAATACGAAAAAATTATAGCCTCATACCACGTCGGCAAAAAGGAAAACGCTGCCGCAATTAAGGAGAGCGCAGAGATAACGGGAATTCACAGCTACGTTGTTTTACTGTGGTTCTTCCTCAGATATTCGGTGGAGTATGCGCTTCCCAAATACGAAGCGCTCGGAATACCCGAGAAAATCTTCGTAGAAACGATGAGCAATTCCGTTCAGTACAGTGTCACTACCAAGCTTAAAACGGGAGTTTTCGGTATTATTACCGATATATACGTGCATGCGCAAAGACTTCTTTTTGAGCTTAATGCTTTCAGAATAGGAAACTTAAATTTTGAAAGAATAAAGCTTGGCTATGATCTCGTGACAAAAGATTGCACCATACCCGCAGGCGAGGTGATAATATCAGTTCATATCCCGAGAGGGACGGATTTTTCAGACGAGCTCTGTGAGAAATCATACCGCGAAGCTAAAGAGTTTTACAAAAAATATTTCGGTATAGATAACGGGGTTTTCCACTGTCATTCCTGGATGCTTCACCCCTGGCTTAGTGAGGATATTTCTCCCGAGTCTAAGATTGTAAAATTCGGTACTAAGTTTTCGCTTTGCAAGGCAGATAACAGTCTTGCTCCCAACGAATACCTCTTTCCAAAGCAGTTTGAAGAGGGGGATACAAACTTTGAGGCATATCCCGAAGACACCTCGATGCAGCGCGCGGCAAAACGCAGACTTATCGAGGGATTGCCCTACGGATGCGCTGAGGGTATAAGGTTTTTGTAAACAAAAGTTATTAAAAACGCTATATTGGAGGTAAAAATGAAGAAATTAACAGATTGCTTTGAACTTGCAAACGGTGTAAAAATACCTTGCATAGGATTTGGTACGTGGCAGGCAGAGGAGGGGGACGTGGCGTATAACGCCGTTGCCTCCGCGCTTAAAGCCGGATACCGCCATATTGATACTGCGGCTATATACAGAAACGAGGAGAGCGTAGGCAGAGCAATAGCTGACTCGGGTATTCCGAGAGAGGAGATTTTCGTAACCACTAAGCTCTGGAATAAGTGCCGTTCCTATGACCTCGTATACAGCGCCTTTGAGCGCAGCATAACTAAGCTTGGGCTTGACTATATAGACCTCTATCTTATACATTGGCCCGCAAGCCCCTCCGAATACGAAAACTTTAATGAAATAAACCTTGACGCTTGGAAGGCTATGAGCGAGCTTCATCAGGCGGGAAAAATAAAGGCGATAGGCGTTTCAAACTTCCTTCCCCATCACCTTGAAGCGCTTATGCAGACCGAGGTTAAGCCTACGGTCAACCAGATAGAGTTCCACCCCGGATACACTCAGCCTGAGGCGGTAGAGTATTGCAAGAAGAACGGAATTTTAGTTGAAGGCTGGAGTCCTCTCGGTTCGGGCAGAGTGCTTTCCGACCAAAGACTTAAATCAATAGCAGCAAATTACGGAAAATCCGTAGCGCAGATATGCGTGAGATGGTGTCTGCAGAACGGAGTTCTTCCGCTTCCGAAATCGGTAACAGAGTCAAGAATAATTGAGAACGCCGACGTTTTTGATTTTGAAATCTCTGCGAAGGATATGGAAATCATAAACAATTTTGAAATATTCGGCGAATCCGGCTTCCATCCCGACAAGTAATAATAAGCAAACAATAAAAAAGGCTTCCCACTCGGGAAGCCTTTTTTTATCAATCAATCGGTTATGCTTAAGTTGTTTTTTCTTTTATTATTTGTTAGTTTATTTTTTGCTAAACTTATCAGTGATTAGCGATATAGTGGTCTGCTGCTTCGGAGGGAGTCATAAAGGTTACGCCCTCGCCGATAAGATACTGAACGAGCTGGTCAAACGTTGTGAAATCTGCGTTTGTCCAAGAACCCGGATGACAGTAGATGGTGATGTATTCGTTGTGCTTGAAGTTTTCATAGGTCTCCTTGAATCCCTCAAGGTCGATCTTTCCGCCCGATTCGTTTTCGCCCTCAAAGGTCGTTATGGCGTGGAAGTTAACAATCGTTGCAACGTCGGATTTATCCTCAGAGCCCATAACGCACTTGAGAGAGGGGAAGTTCTCCTGAAGCACTTTAAGAGCTGCGCTGTCGGTTCTGTTATAGGGAGCGCCGAGTGAGGTTATATCAATGCCACAGTTTTCCTTGATAAGCTCAAGAGTCTTTCTGTAGTTTTCGATAACACTCTCTGCACTTGCGGAGTGATATTCGTCCGAGTCGTGTACGTATCCGTGGTGCCAGATTTCAGCGCCGCCGTTATAGAAGTCGATTATTGCCTGGTAGAGAGCATCACTGCCGAGAGCTGAACCGATAACACCTATACTTGCATCAATGTCATAATTGTTAAGTATTTCGGTGGCTCTCTCTATCTCTTCAAGGCTGGAGTCCCTGAGGTCGTCAAATCTGAGGATAACGGTAGGAGCTTTAACTTCTTCCTTAACTGCAAGGTCGTAAGCGTAGAACTTGTAGTTGTCAAGGTATACGTTCTTTCTGTTTACGCTGAGCTCGGGGCGGAAGAAGATATTGGTAAGATAAGCGAGATTTACCCTCTTGTATTCGTATCCGTCGATGTAGATTATCGCGCTGTCATTACCGGGATCGAACATTATCTTAACGTTATACCAGGTCTTGGAGCTATTCTGAACGTAATCGTGGTTCTTGTCAACTCTTAAGAATTCTCTTGCGTCGCTTCCGTTATTTGAGGCAATTCTGTAAACGTTAAGTATCATTTGATATGCGTTTGAGTCAAGCGCAAAGTCAAATTCCATAAAGTAGACGCTGTCAATAACGGAAAGGTCCTCGTAGTTCGGATAGAGGTTCATATACTGAGATTTTCCGGCTGTTAGCTTAAGTACGCCGTCTGTTACGGACTGCGTAAGGTCGTCGGTGCATACGCCGCCGTGAATAGCGGAAGCATCTGCCGAGGTGGAGAAATCCTCTTCAAAGGTAAGAGTATTGTTCACGGTTGCCTCAAGAACCTTGTAGGCGCGCTCGTAGGTTTTTGTGCTGCCGGTTGTCATATTGACTACAACCTTGAGGGTGTGAGTTCCAACGCTTCCTACGGGGAGCATATACTCAAAGGGAGCTGCAGTTGCGGTGTAGAGAAGCGTTTCGTCGAGGTAGAACTCTACGGAAGCAACAAGAGAAGCGTTTGCAGTCTTGTTAGCTACGGGAGTTGCATCGTAAGACTTGGTGTCTATAACTCTTACTCTTCTCTCGCTCTCGTAAGCGGAAACTATGCGGTCGCCCTCGTTGATACCCTGAACGGTATATTCCTTATTTTCTGCAACGTGCTCGGCAGCCTCAGCGGGAGTCATAAAGGTAACTCCGCTTGCGATAAGGTATCTGAGGATAATCTCAAGCTGAGCAAGCTCGTTGTCGTCCCAGGAATTAGGATGTCCCTGAACTACGAGATACTGACCGTCTCCGCGCAGACTTTCAAAATTAGCAATAAAGGTTGCCGCATCAAGCACACCGACGGACGATTCTATCGGACATCCTGTATTGAACTGAGGAAGAGCTGCAATTCCGTTGGGATCATCTCTCAGGAACATATAGTTGGTGATTTGAGGATAGTTTTCCTGAATCATTCTTATAGCCGTGTCACCTGCGTGGTTGTAGGGAGAGCCGAATGATTTAATGGTTATTCCGAAGTATTCCTCGGCGATAGCCATAGTTTTACCGAAGTTTTCCTTCTGTGTTTCGTAGTCGTCTCCGTTTTGGAAATTGTACTCGGTTGTGCTGTGGAGATAACCGTGGTGCCAGATTTCAATGCCTGCCTCGGTATATTTTGCTACTGCATCTACAACCGACTGCTTCTGGGCGTCGGTCTGATCGTCAAAGTAGGATCCTATTAAACCGAATCCTCCCGTAATGCCGTACTTGTTGAGCAGATGAAGGATTCTGTTATATGAGGCAAGAGTGCTTGCTTTTCCAAAGTCGTCATACTTTAAGATAACGACGGTGTTGTCGCCGAGATCCTTAGCTTCTTCGGTTTCAAACTGAGGACCGTAGGATGCAAACTTAACGTTATCAATAGTAACGGTTCGTTTATTTACAAAGAGCTGAGGAACAAAGACACTAGCGGTTTGTCCTTCCATCGAAGCGAATGCGTAATATTCACCGTCTACAAACATCGTTGCATAGTTTGTGTAGAAATCAAGTACTATTTCTATATGATAGAATTGATTTACGTTGAACGCATTTGTAAAATGGAAGAGTTCAACAGATGTACCTGAATCAAAGCCATCGCGCAAAGTGAAGCGTGTGTGATATGCTGTTGAACTAGTCTTAAAATCGAATTCTATATAATAGACCTCGTTTTCCTTTGGGAGAGAGCGAGCAACGGGATGGAATGCAATATCTCCCTTAGCGCTTCCGTCACCGATTTGAAGAGCGCCGTCGACAACTTGAGTTGCTATACTTGTTGTACCGCCGTGGAAACATGTACCGTCGGTCGCGCCGTCAAAGTTCTCTTCAAATGAGAGGTAGGTATCGTCAAACTCGTCGTCAAGAACGGTGTATGTGATTTCGCGCTGAGAGATAAAGTCGTCAAGGTCGTAGACCTCTATTGTGAGAGTGTGCTCCCCATAGTTATTAAAGGTAAGGTTGAACTCGAAGGGTGCTTCGGTTACGGTTGCTACCGTCTTTCCGTCAACCTTGAAAACTACCTTAGTAACGTTTGTGAGAGACAGATTTTTGAGAGTGTCGGGGTCTATGGTCGAGTCAAGGTCAACGACCTTAATCTTTCTTGCGCTTTCTGCAGCAGCTACTATGAAGTCGGATCGTAGCCATGT
>JAZRLJ010000172.1:0-4644 GCA_045646755.1 Eubacteriales bacterium
CTCTTCCTGCATCTCTTGAAATTGTGGGCGCTCGTGCATTCTTCGGTTGCGATAATATCGTTGACGTAAAGATTACCGGTGTTGATGCTTGGTGCCAGGTTGCTTTTGCAGATGCATTTGCAAACCCCCTCTACTATGCTAAGAACCTCTACGTAGCAGGAACTGCCGCTACCGAACTTACCATTTCCGCTAACGTTAATTCTTATGCATTTATAGCTTGCGAGCTCATCACTAAGGTTACCTTCACCGATGCTGTAACCGAAATTTCCGACAGCGCATTCTTCGGTTGCTCTGCAATCAAGACTCTTGTTCTTAACAAGGTTATCAATGTTGGTAATGGCGCATTCGAGAACTGCGTTGCTCTCGAGAGTGTAGACCTCGGTGTAGCTAAGAATATCGGCGCAAGAGCATTTGCAAACTGCGTTTCTCTTAAGGATACTCTTACCGTTACCAATACCGTTGAAGTAATCGGACGCGAGGCATTTATTAACTGCTCTAAGATAGATAAGGTTACTCTCGGTTCTGCTCTTAAGACTATCGGAGTTTCTGCATTCTATAACTGCTCAGCTCTCAAGGCGATCAACATTCCTTCCAGCGTTACCGTTATCGGTGCAAACGCATTTGCCGAGTGTCCCTTGGTTGAGGTTAGCTTTGCTAATGCGAGCGGATGGACTGTTAATGAAGTTGAAATAGCATCCACCGACCTTACCGATGCAGATGCCGATGTAGCTCTTGCAAAGGCAGCGGCTAAGCTTGCTCTGCTTTCTGCTTACGAGTGGACACGCGCTTAATTAGTAAAAAACAAAAGGAGATGTGAAAAGCATCTCCTTTTTTAATTAAAAGCGGAGAAGCCGACTTCTGTGGCATCTCCGCTCTTTTATATTTATTATAATGAAGATTATACTCCAAACGTCATATCACCGTAGGTGGGCATCGGCCACGCATCTCTTGCGGTCAGCGTTTCCATCTCGTCAACGTAGCGTCTGAGCGCGCACATTTTTGCCTCGACGGTATTTCTGTAGTAGAATGAAGCATCCTCGTCCTTTTTGCCTACCGCTATTTTCTCTGCCTTTTCGAGAGCGGAATAAGCATTAAAGGTTTTTGTAAGCAGGGTAGAGAGTCTTTCTATAAGCTCACATTCGCAGCTTACGTCAATTCCCACGACAGCGAGTTTCTTTCTGTTTACTGCTTCAGCAAGCTCGCCTATGTACTTTGAGACTGCGGGGATTATATCCCTTATAGTCATTTCAAGCATAGTTCTTGCTTCGATATTCTTTACCTTGCGGTAGTTTTCAAAGAAGATTTCTCTTCTTGAACGCATTTCCGTCTCACTCATTACACCGAATTTGGTGAAGAGCTTTACGTTCTTTTCGTCTGTGAAGTGCTCGTATGCCTCGGGAGCAGTCTTGAAGTTGGAGAGTCCTCTTTTCGCCGCCTCCTTTTCCCATTCAGGTGAGTAGGAATTACCTGAGAAGAGAATTCTGCGGTGCTTCTTAAAGGTTCTGGCAAGAAGAGACGAAAGAGCTGAGTCGAAGTCCTCTGCATTCTCAAGCTCCGCAGCAAACTCACTGAAAGAGTTTGCAACTGCGGTGTTGAGCACTATGTTTGCAAGAGCTATATTCTGAGATGAGCCGACCATTCTGAACTCAAACTTATTACCTGTGAAGGCAAAGGGAGACGTTCTGTTTCTGTCGGTTGTATCTCTTCTTATAGCAGGTACGGATGGTACTCCGAGAGACATATATTTGGTATAATTCTTAGAGCGGTCCTTGCCGTCTATGATGGTATCAATAAGTGAGTCCAGTTCGTCGCCAAGGAATATCGAGATTATAGCGGGAGGTGCTTCGTCGCCGCCGAGACGGTAGTCGTTTCCCGGGGTTGCAGCAGAGATTCTGAGCAGGTCCTGATACTCGTCTACAGCCTTGATAACTGCGGCGAGAACAAGAAGAAACTGCTTGTTTTCACCCGGCTTCTTGCCCGGCTTAAGAAGATTCACACCGGTATCAGTTCCGAGTGACCAGTTGTTGTGCTTACCCGAGCCGTTTATACCTGCAAAGGGCTTTTCAGCGAGCAGGCATGCCATATTGTACTTAGGAGCAAGCTTGCGCATAACCTCCATCATAAGAAGGTTCTGGTCTACTGCGATGTTGGTGGTTGAGAATATCGGAGCGAGCTCATGCTGAGCGGGAGCTGCCTCGTTATGCTTTGTTTTTGAAGGAATTCCAAGCTTCCAGAGTTCTGTGTCAAGCTCACGCATGAACGCACTTACTCTAGTGGGGAGAGCGCCGAAATAATGGTCTTCCATCTCCTGTCCCTTAACTGCGGGAGCACCGAAAAGCGTTCTTCCGCAATAGAAGAGGTCGAGTCTTGCCTTATAATCATTTTCGTCTATAAGGAAATATTCCTGCTCTGCGCCAACCGTAGACGTAACCCTCGAGGTAGCATTATCACCGAAGAGACGCACTATTTTGAGTGCCTCTGCACTTACTGCGTCCATAGAGCGCAGCAGGGGAGTTTTTGTGTCAAGCGCCTCGCCCGTATAGGAGCAGAATGCGGTGGGTATATACAGAGATCCGTCCTTTATAAATGCGTATGAGGCAGGGTCCCACGCGGTGTATCCTCTTGCCTCAAAGGTAGCGCGCAGACCTCCGGAGGGGAATGACGATGCGTCAGGCTCACCCTTGATAAGCTCCTTGCCGGAGAATTCCATGATAGCCTTTCCCGCCTCCACGGGAGTGAGAAATGCGTCGTGCTTCTCTGCAGTAACGCCTGTAAGAGGCTGAAACCAATGGGTAAAGTGAGTTGCGCCGAGGGATATTGCCCAGTCCTTCATAGCGCCTGCAACTACGTCTGCTATTGTGGCATCTATTTCCTTGCCCGTAGCTATCGTATTTACAAGAGATTTATATACGTCTTTAGGAAGTCTTTCGCGCATTACGTCTTCGTTGAATACGCATGACGCAAAAAGCTCTGATACGCGTTCGTTTTTCTCCATTGGAAGTCTCCTCTAGTCAAAAATACATAATTACAACTAATTATAACTTATGAAAAATAAAAAGTCAAGAATTAAATAAAAATGAATATGTGTGTTATTGACAATATACTCGTTGGGTGGTATAATAAATCTATAAATTTGTTTGAAAGAAATAAAAATATGTATTATATTGCACTCGATTTGGAATGGAATCAGGCATACGCGGAGAAGGCTCTTGCTGTCCAGCGCCGCCTGTGTTCAAGACTGAGAGGAGAGGTTATACAGATAGGCGCGGTGAAGCTTGACAAGCACCTCAATCTGTGTGGCTCTTATCAGATAATAGTAAAGCCGAAATATTTTAAAAGACTTCACCGTCACGTCTCAGAGCTTACCGGTATAACTCAGGAGCAGATGGATATGGGCACTTCGCTTCCCGAGGCGGCTGAGAGATTTAAGAGATGGTGCGGCAAGGATTTTGCGTTTCTCACTTGGGGACCTGACGATGTCCCGATGCTTAAGGAAAACCTTAACGTTCATTCGATAAAAGCCGATTGGCTTGACACAACCTACGACCTTCAGCTCATATTTAACAGACAGACTGAGGATGAAAAGAAGCAGCGCTCTCTTGAATATGCGATGGAATACTTTGAGATTCCTCAGAATTTGCCGGCTCACGACGCTCTGAATGATGCTTATTTTACCGCTCTTGTAGCTCAGAAGCTTGACGTAGAGGCCGGAATAAAGAATTATTCTGCTGCAAACGGCGATACTCTCGAGAGCTCTGTTATAGGTGATGCGGATGCAGGAGACGACGGATACGTTACTATCGGCGAGCTTCTTGACGACCCGATTGTGAAAACTCCCGTTTGCCCTCTCTGTGAGTCAAAGCTTAAGCTTGTCTCCAAGCCCCTTCATTCGAAAGGGCAGAGATATACCTTCCGCTACGTTTGTGAGAAGCATGGTGATATGCTTCTCTCTCTGAAGCTTTACCGAAACTTTAACGAGACGTGGAGAGCTAAGAGAACTATTGATAAGGCGGATGCCGACCGCATAGCTGAATTTGAGGACGGACTTCTTCGCACCGCAGTGAGACGCAAGTCGAAGCGTAAGAGTCCCAGACCTAAGAGAAAGACACCAACCGCACAGTAAAGCATAGTAAAATACCGATTGTTTAAAAAATGTATAAAAAACTATTGACAAGCGGAAAAATATCGTATATAATAATAATGCAATCGGTTATGCTTTTGTTTGTGTATGGAGAAGTAATATGAAATATGAAAGTCCTACATGCGAGATAGCTAAGCTGAACAGTGTTGATATAATCACTTCTAGTGCGGATGCGTTCGACACTAGAGCTGTTCGTTTGCCTAGCTTCTGATAAAGGCATGACGAGGGGGAGCTCTTCAATCAAGCTCCCCCTCTTTTTTTGTCGGTATTTTTGGGTGAAAATCCGCTGTGTGCTCACTCGGACGTATGAAAATACGCCCCTCCCTCGCCTCGCGGATTTTCCCACCAAAAATCCTCGCCAAAAACTCTATCTGAAGCATAGAGAAATCCGAAGCAAACGCTGTGTGCTCACTCGGACGTATGAAAATACGCCCCTCCCTCGCCTCGCGGATTTTCCCACCAAAAATCCTCGCCAAAAACTCTATCTGAAGCATAGAGAAATC
>JAZRLJ010000173.1:0-2728 GCA_045646755.1 Eubacteriales bacterium
GAAGGATCGGTTTTAAACATACCATATACGTCTGCGGGACTTGCGCCTGCTCCCCTTAGGTACTGAGCAGCTCCAAATGTTCTTGTTCCTGTATTTCTGGTAAACTGCTTAGTATCAAGAAGAATACCTGCGAGAAGCATGTCTGCAACCTCTTTTGTAAGGTTGTGAGAGCTGATTGCGTTTTCAAGCATTTCGGAAACGAGCTCGCAAGAGCTGGATGCACTGGGCTCAATGTAAGAAAGCTTTACGCTCTGGGGCATTTTTTCAGTTGTCCTATGGTGGTCTATTACCGCAACCGTATCAACCTTAAGAGCCAAATCAGAAAACTGTGCTCTGGTAAACGTGTTATGGTCTACGAGGATAACAAGTGTATCCGGACCAACAAGATCAAGACCTTCTGCATTATCAACAAAAACGTTTGCAAAAGAATCATTTTTCTCAAGAAGGCGAACGCAAGGAGCAAGGTTTCTGTCTCTCAAGTCTACCGCTATATTGGTTTTTACACCGCAAAGCATACAAAGAACGGCAATACCGACAGATGCTCCAAACGAATCGAAGTCGCCGTATCTGTGACCCATAATAATGACGTTATCGGCTCTTGCAATAGTTGAGGTAAGCTGAGATGTAAAGGTTCTGGAACGCACGCTGGAGCGCTTATAAACAGACTTGGTTTTACCTCCATAGTATTCGGTAGAGGTTTCAGACTTATATACTACCTGGTCTCCGCCTCTCTGAAGCGCAAGATCTATAGCCTCTCTGGCCGCAGCCTCGCGATCCGCAAGAGAGCCTGCGATTCTCGAAACACCGATAGATACGGTAATGGAAACACCGTCACCAAGTCTCGTTTCTCTTATCTCGTCAAGAATACTGAATCTGTCTTCTATACATCGGTCAAGATATGCAGAGTCAAACAGAACGATATACTTATCATTTTCATAAGATTTGATAATACCGTTCATGGAATCTGCCCATGCCTTAAGTTTATCGTCAACAGAAGATACGGCATCACGGAATTTTTCGTGAACGTATTGAAGTATGTCCTCAACGTTATCTATGGCGACATATGCTACGGCAACTCGCTCGTCATTATATTTCTTTTCCGAAGCGGTAAGCGCTGTCACGTCCGAAAGCTGAAGCACGTATAGACCGTCTCTGTTTTCGGAAATAACAAAGCTCTCAGTACTATAAATCTTGCCGTCGATACAAACGGGCTCGCCGGAAAATATATCCGATTCTGTTTTTTCGTCGAAGACAGAGGATATGTTCAATCCCACAAAATTCTCTTCTTGATTTTTTATCTTACGCATTGCATCGTTATACCACAAAACAGTGCCGTGCATATCAAGAGCAATGACAGGAGAGGTAGAATTTTTCAGAATTACACTTCCCTCCTCAGATAGCAGGTCGTGTATCTGATAAAGAGGTAAAGATTCCATAACCGATGCATGTCTGTACTGCATTACGGATATCTCTATCATGTAGATAACTACGAAGCCGACTGCAACAAGCGCTATTTCAATATCGAGAAAATACAAAACAAGCATTCCAAGAACGATATTGAGACATCCGAGAGCGCATGCTATTGCGAGTTCTCGCCTTGAAGCATAAGGTATATGCTTTTTTGCTGATGTGTTAGACAATTTTGACATAACCAAAAAGACCTTTCTAAAATCCTATGAAGCATCGCTGCTTTTAGAATTTTTACTTTTATAAATCGTGTTATTAACAAAAACTCCTATGAAAGAAATCAACTGAGGAATAAACGAAGAAAACGCAACGAGTGCCGCAAAAATAACTAAGATAGCAAATCTTGTACTTTTTTTTGCGCAAATAAAGGAGTAAGTAGCGGAGATTCCTATATAAAAATAAACCGCCATTAAAATTGAAGAAACAAACGAAAGTGAAAGTCCGACAACTCCCTCTGAAGAAAGACCGCTGAGCACCGAAATAACAATGTAAGAATAAGCAAGAAAAGGGGTAGTTATAAAATTCCAGTCAACAAGTCTCTTGTCTGACACGTCGTATTTGCGCATTAGTGAGGATAAAATTTTAGACGATATTCCAACTGTAACAAATGCAAGTATTGCCATAAGAGGAATACAGAATATCACAAACGTATTATACATGTCAACCGCTTCAAAAGCGTTGAAATTATAAAAAATAACTTTTTCGGAATCCTCAGAGGTGAAAGACGTGAGAATATCAACGAATTTCAGTTTGCCAACTTCATAAAACTCATGATAAAAGTCCAGAGGAGCGGAGCCTTTTAAAGTCCCTAGCTTATCGAAAGCAAGAAATAGCAGTGAAAGAATAATGAAAGCGACAACTACGACAGATGCAATGAAGGAAAATACCGCTTTGTTTTTTCTTCTGTCATATCCGTAAAAAATTGTCGCACCGACAGCTACGTACGTAATTGCTTCTAGCGAATAAAAACCGTTAATAAAAACGTTTGCAACAAGTGGAATAAGCGGTACTATATATGAAAAAAATCTATTTTCTTTCTTTTCTACCGAAAGCAACGCTGCGTAAAAACCTGCTGCAACAGGCAAAGCCAAGTATCCTAAAATCAAGCAGCAGAATCCGAAAATCAGAGTCATAATGATTAAAAAAGTGAGCTCAGACTTATAAGACGCGCGTGTTTTAACCTCAAAATTCATAAGATAATTCTCCTCTAGTGTACTATTATAGCACGATTTTACTCTTTTGTAAAGAAAATAACATAAAT
>JAZRLJ010000174.1:0-3946 GCA_045646755.1 Eubacteriales bacterium
GTTGATAACGAAGGAAATGATCTTTACCAGCGTACCCTTGTAGAAGAGTTCCTTAAGGGCAAGGGCGTAACGAATCCTATGGCTATTTCAGACAGCATTAAGGGAATCGTTCTCCACGGCGACCTTAACGTTACCACAAACGATATTCCCTCTAAGTATCTCTATACCTTCACTAATAAAAATGGTGTTACAAAGTCTGAGTTCTACGATAAGATTAACATCTTTGACCGACACCTCACGGATAGCAATCCATCCTTCACTATTCACGGTAACTACTACTCGATATTCTCATATTCACTTCCCTGCATTATTGAGAGCGGTTACCATCCTTCCAGCATGGATAACTACTCAGGTGCAGACCTTATACACTTCACTTATGGCTATTCGAAGCCTGACTTTAATCACAAGAACTATCAGGCGGCAATCAACAATACAGCATTCAGAGATAACGACCCCCACTCTAACGACACCTCTGCATCGGAAAGACACATGAGAGGTCTAGTATGTATCAAAACGTCATTTAATGAAACCCAGATTTATAATACGAACATTGATGCTTACTATATCTCAATGGTTCCCGAAGATGACGACCTTACCGTAAATCTTGATTACGTTAAGTTCTACAACTCCTGGCAGGGACACATCTTCGCATGGAATACAAACTGGATGGATGTTTGCATTAATGGAGGCAACGAAGACGTAACAAACGAGAAGGTTCAGGCTAATGGACCTCATAAAAACTATCAGCCTATACAGATTAATATCAGACATTCGCTTCTCGGAAAATGCGGCGGTCCTGTAATTCTCTCTCAGACCGGCGCCAAGGAACAGCCAAGAAACGCTTATTCAGGAGCTAACGTAACCGTTGATACTCATTCTGAGCTTTACTCTTACGTAACAGGTCAGGAGGCTTGGTTCGTAGCAGTTGCACAGACGGCTACCGCAGGTCAGATTCTAGCGCTTGACGCTCCTATATCAGGAACTGCAGCAGGTATGAACCAAATGGGAGTTCCCGCGATGTTCGGCGCATCCAATTATAGCGCATCCTATCTTTCAAATGAAAAGATTGCCGGTGTCAACACCATGAATATGATAATGGTTAGCATGGGTGACGGATTCGGATTTGAGGATAAGGGATACCGCGGAAGCTACACTGTCGTAGATGATGACGGAAATCCCATAACGGTAGGTCTTAATATGAATGATAACGCACTGCTTAATACCTACAAGACAGACTCCAGCTCTGCAGGAAATCCGATTTTCCAAACCAGCACAGGAGAGATGTTCTACTATGCTGCTCCCAACGGAAATCACGGTATCTATAAGATATCCAGCGAAATAGAGGCAGGCGGACAAATAGGAAATTACGCAGTAGAGCCTACTAACTATCAGGGTGATTACGTTACCCTCTATATGATGGGTATGGGTATCATGCTTGAGTATTACCACCCGTGATAATTTCTCAAAATCTAATATCTTAAATTAAATCTCACAAAACAAAAAAGCGGAGAAGCTTAGTGCTTCTCCGCTTTGATTTTTATAGTTTTTACTCCCCGTCGGCGAGGTAGCCCGCAAAGCGCAGGGCGCTCTCGACCGCGTCGAGTATCTCCTCGCTATCAGCTCTGACGGTGTGATAGTGATATCCTCCCGTTATGTTCATAAGCTCGGTGGACTTTCCGCTTCTTACACCCTCGATAAACTCGTTTATCTGAGCGGTGCTGTAAATATTGAGGGGGGCTTCTATCTTGCCGTATACCTTGTGCCATACGTATACGTTTTCTACCGTCGCTCCCTCCGAAATTATAAGCGAAAGCTCACGCTCGGTTTCTTCCGTCGTATGCTTTACCTTAAAGTCACGGCTCTTCAGCGGTGAGGTCTTGAAGAGATATCCGTAATGAGTGGATACTATTCCGTAGCCCTCGTCTCTGAGTATGTTTATATCCTTGACTATAATCTGTCGTGATACTCCGAAGCGCTCCGCAAGTTCCTCACCCGCGATAGCTCTCTTCTCACCTATTAACATTCCTATTATTTCGCGTCTTCTGTCTGTGTTCTTCATTTTCCTTAATTATCTTTACACTGCGTGTAGGTTCTTGAGTGAAAGGTCGAGTATCGGCGCGGAATGGGTAAGCGCTCCGCTCGATATGTAATCGACTCCTATATCTATAAGTCTTGCAATATTTTCCTTAGTTACGTTGCCCGAGCATTCGGTCTCAGCCTTGCCTGCCGTAAGTCTCACAGCCTCGCGCATATCCTCTACGCTCATATTATCAAGCATTATGATGTCTGCGCCTGCCTCAAGAGCTTCTTTCAGCATATCAAGGTTCTCTACCTCTATCTCGACCTTGCGTACGAAGGGGGCGTACTCCTTAGCCATTCTGACCGCTTCCTTTACCGAGCCTGCCGCACCTATGTGGTTATCCTTGAGAAGTATGCCGTCGCTGAGGTTATATCTGTGGTTAGTACCGCCGCCGACCTTTACCGCATACTTTTCAAACACACGCATATTGGGAGTGGTCTTTCTCGTGTCGAGAAGCTTAGTTTTTGAGCCCTCGAGAAGCTTCACAATGGAGCGAGTGTAGGTCGCAATTCCGCTCATTCTCTGAAGATAGTTAAGCGCGGTTCTCTCTCCCGAAAGAAGAACTCTTATGTCACCGCGAACAAGTCCGATTTTCTCTCCCTTTTTAACCTCGTCACCGTCTTCCTTATAGAAGATTACCTCCGTTTTGTCGTCAAGAAGCTCGAAAACTCTCTTGAAAACTCCAAGTCCCGCAATAACTCCGTCCTGCTTGCAGATAAGGTCTACCTCGCCAAGCTGAAAATCACGCATTACGGAATTGGTAGTAATGTCTTCACTCGTAATGTCCTCACGCAGAGCAAGAAGAATAAGCTCGTCTGCGTTCATCTTCATAGTTATACCGTTCATTTGTTTTTCTCCTGTTCTATAGCAGAGAGCACGATATTTTCATACTCCTCTTTATAGTTTTTGTACTGCGCTTCGTCTATACTCGGCTCTTCTGTATCTGTAAGAGACGAATATCCCTCACTTATATCGAGGGCGGCGCGCTTTGCAAACACAAGGCTCTCGAGCAGAGAGTTGCTCGCAAGTCTGTTCTTACCGTGGACACCGTTGCAGGCGGTCTCTCCCGCCGCATAAAGTCTCTTCATTGAGGTTTTGCCCTTTGTGTCTATCTCAACGCCGCCCATAAAGTAATGCTGGGCAGGTACTACGGGGATAGGCTCTTTTGTCGCGTCATAGCCTTCCTCAAGACATCTTGCGTAGATGTTCGGGAAGTGCCCTCTTATCTCGCTCTCGGGTATCGGCGCCATTGAGAGCCAGACGTGTTCTGTGCCCTCCTTCTTCATTTCCTCAAAGATTGCGTTTGCAACCACATCCCTGGGAAGAAGCTCGTTTACAAATCTTTCACCCTTAGAGTTAAGCAGTATCGCTCCCTCTCCTCTGACAGACTCGGATATAAGGAAATCTCTGCCCGAGCGCTTTGAATAGAGGGTTGTGGGGTGAATCTGTATATAGTCTATGTTCTTTAGCTTTATGCCGTACTTTAACGCAATGGCAAGAGAGTCTCCTGTAAGGTGGCGGAAGTTTGTAGAATGCTTATAGAGTCCGCCTATTCCACCCGTTGCAAGCAGGGTGTAATCAGCAACGACGGAGGAGTATTCAAAATCTGCGTTATGCCCTATTATTCCGCGGCACTCACCGTCCTCGACAATGAGGTCCACCATAGTAAAATTCTCTATTACGGTGATGTTTTCGCGCCTCTTTACCTCTGCGAGAAGCTTTGAGGTTATCTCTTTTCCGGTTATATCCTTGTGGAAAAGTATTCTCGGACGGCTATGCGCTCCCTCTCGAGTGTAAAGAAATCCGTCCTCACCCCTCTCAAAGTCTACGCCAAAGCCCACGAGGTCGTCTATTACGGCTCTGGAG
>JAZRLJ010000175.1:0-2237 GCA_045646755.1 Eubacteriales bacterium
GGTAAGACGGCACATAGTAACAAGACCGGTCTTAACCTTGCTTACGTTGAGGATACCCTCGCTGAGCTCACCGAATGCCGCGGGCATAACCTTAACGCCGCCGTCAACAACCTCTGCGGGAACGTAGTCGGGAACACCTGCAAGAACTCTGTCGGTGAAGAACTCGTAGAATTCAAGGTAGAATGCGCACTGACCGGTAAGGTACTTAACCATAAGCTGAGTGATGTTTCCGAGAGAGTCGTTTTCGGGAACGGTGCAGAGACCTGCCTCGTCAGCGAGAAGCATAAATATAGGAGCAGGGGGGAAGCCGAGAAGCTTCTTCATACCGTCAACGTCCTTAAGAGAAATAGCATCGTAGCCTCTCTCGTCTGCGAGTGACTTAACCGCAAGATAGTAGCCTGCAGCCTTCTTCATGCTTTCGGGATTTGCGGGCTTGAGGAAATTCCACTTGGACATAGCCGTGTCGATAACAGCCTGCTTCTCTTCGTCGGTTATCTTCTGATATCTCTGCTCAATCTCAAGCATTTCAAAGGTTTCGATTTCAGGACCTACCACTCTCTTAAGAGAGGGACCGTCTGCCTGAGTGCCGTAGAGGTTCATATCTCTGTAACCTGCCATACCAACTCTTGCGTGGCGGAGCTTTGCAGCAGCCATAGCGGATACGCAGTAATTCTTAACTTTCTTGGTGTTGGAGGGAAGACCTATGATGTCGTAAACGTACTTGAAGTCATATCCAAGGTCGTAGAAGGTCTTTCTGATGGCGGTAGTACCTGCCTGGTCAGCGGTGGTAACGAGTCTGTCCTCTTCGATCCAGCCGCAAAGTCCCCAAAGTACCATAGGCTTGTGTCTGAAGTGCTCGGTAATCTTAACTACTGCGTGGGTGGGAATCCAACCTGCGATGCAGATTACGAGAGCGTCAAAGGACTGATTTTCAAGAGCGGCGATAGCCTTCTTTATATCCTTTTCCTCGTAGTCGTCTGTAACGGGGTAAACGCTGATAAGGTCGAGACCTTCCTTTTTAAGTCCTTCCTCGGCAGCCTTGCACTTTCTGATTATGATGTCGGCGGGAGTATTAACCTCACCGAATCCCACAAATGCGATTTTTGACATTTTTGTTTCTCCTTTGTTATCTAAAAATATTTTATTACAATTACATTTTATCACACTTTTTTATTCATTTTCTGTCATCAAATAAAAAAAAGTATTCATTTTCAGTCAATTTTTTAAAAGCGTGTGAAATAAAAAGAATATTTTTATACAAAAATAGCAAAAATGTATTCATTCCTGTTGACAAAACCTTTTTTGGGTGTTATCATAAACATACCTAAGTAAGAGAGATAAGCGGTGATTATCTATGGAACCATACATAATTTTGAAAGTACCCGACGTTTCGGGTTATAAGGTAACCTATTATTATTCCAACTCGTCGCATGAGACAAATCCGAAAAACTGGACGCCTCATATACACGACGTCCTCGAGGTTTACGTTTTGATAGAGGGAGACGTATCGTTTGCGGTTGAGACCTCACAGTATAAGCTTGAGCCCGGCGACGTAATAATAACTAAGCCTAACGAGCTGCATAACTGTATTCTCAACAGTCGCTCCGTCCACCGTCATCTTTGCTTTTGGTTTGACACCAAGGCGGAATTTATCTTTGAGGAATTTTTACGTCACGAGCTTGGACACGGAAATCTTATAAGAGCCGATGAGGAGAATAAGCTTAGACTTAAAAATATATACGAGGCGCTTATAGAGTCTAACAAAAACGGTGACAAGCACGCAGAATTTTATATGACGCTTGAAATTCTCGGAATTCTGAGAAAATTTATAGACAACGACCAAGAGGGAATACAGCTCCCTCCCGTAATGAAGGAAATGCTGCTTGATATACACAGAAATCTCAAGACTATAAAAAATCTTGATTATCTTTCGGCAAAGTACTTTATCAGCCAGAGCACGATTTACCGTATGTTTACAACCTATCTTAATACTACGCCGAAGTATTATATAGAGACGAAAAAGCTTGCCTTTTCAAGAAAGCTTTTAAAAAGCAAGCTTTCGGTGAGCGAGGCTGCTGCCGAGGCGGGATTTTCCGACGTGTCAAACTTTATAAGGCTCTTCAAAAAGCGCTTTGGAATAACCCCAAGAGAGTATAGAGAAAGAGGACTTGAATAAATAAAAGGGGCTGTCGCATTTAGGCATAACCGAATAAAAACAGTGAGGTATTGTAAACACA
>JAZRLJ010000176.1:0-7014 GCA_045646755.1 Eubacteriales bacterium
GAGAGACTTTTTGACGTTGCGAAAAAATACAAGACCACCTCTTTAAAAATTGCAAGGGACAACGACCTTTCCGACCAGGCGCTTTCTTCCTTTGACAGTCCCGATTCGCTTGTCGGAGTTAAACGACTTATAATAAGATAATAAAAATCCCCCGGTCAAACCGGGGGTATTTCATTTTCGGGTAAAACCCTAAATGTTACTGGCTACGCACAAGTGCGTTTAAGATTGGCCTGCCAGCCATGCATCTGTTACTTACTACCCATAAATGGGTCCCGTGGGTCGAACATTGCCAACTGGTCGCTCTCTTTATCTTGTTTTAATTGGTCTGCTATGTACTCCTTTATTGCTTTCGTGTTCTTCCCCACGGTATCTACGTAATATCCCTTGCACCAAAACTCGCGGTTTCGGTACGCAAATTTCATATTACCCCACTTTTGAAAAATCAAAAGTGCGCTTTTGCCTTTGAGATAACCCATAAAACCCGAAACGCTCATTTTGGGCGGGATGCTTACCAGCATATGTATATGGTCTGGGCATACCTCACCTTCAATTATTTCTACACCTTTCCATTGGCATAATTTCCGAAGTATCTCTCTTATCTCTAACCGTTTTTCTTCGAAAAACACCTTACGCCTATACTTTGGCGCAAAGACAATGTGGTACTTGCAATTCCACGATGTATGTGCTAAAATATTATTGTCTATGCTCTCTTTTTTCATAGATAAATCCTCCAATATGTTTTTTATTTTGACTGGCAGGTCACTTTATTATAACATATTGGAGGATTTCTTTTCACCGGTTAACCTTTATTGAACCACGCGACTATCGCGTGGTTTTCGTTATACAATAAACCCGTCACAGTGTAACACGTGACGGGTTTATTTTTTCAAAGCTTATGCTTTCTTCTCTTTCTTACGAAGAAAAATACGCCCAAGCAAATAGCGGAAGCTCCAACCACCGAGGAGGAAACGATAATCCAAGTATAGCTCTTATCGTCCGCTGCCGGAGGTGTGTAAGGCTCGTCGATGCGGATACTATCCTTAAAACGCTCGGTTTTAAGCTCTATCTGAAGCTGATTGATATTCTTAAAATATCGGTCCCACTCGGGAGAGTAATGCTCTACGTCAACAACACTTCCGTTCTCGCTGAAATAAAACATCGTCACGATTCCGACACCGGAAAGAAGATAGTCTGCTCTCTGCGGGTCAATGAGCATCTGAGTTACGGTATTGCCATGAATTCCCTCAGCCTGATTTACGTTTATATTATCCCATGAATTGTGACCGCCGAGCGCAAGCACTACGTTCTCATACTGTCCTGCGAGGCTGTTCCATATCTTAGTTCCGTTTGTGCTGAGGTTTCCCGTTCCGCCGAGATAATCGTGCGTAACGATTATAATTCTGTGCTCGGGGTGTGTCTCTATAACACCCTTTGCCCAGTTCAGAATATCGTTGTCAACCGTCCAGTCAAGATTAAGAATGAGCCACTGATTTCCCTCAAAGTCGAGAGTTCTGTAGGTATTCTTGACAGAGCCCTCTTCGTAAAGTCCGCCGTATTTATCAAACTGACTTAGATAGAAGCTACCCTCCGCCGCAAAAAGCTCGTCAAAAAGCTCAGGTCTTGCAGTGGGCTTGCTTGATGAATCAATACCGCTCAGAGCAGTATCGTGATTTCCGCGAACGAGAGAGTAATAAAGTTCTGCGTCCTCGAGTATCTTAAGAGCGTCTGCCGCCTCCAGCCATTCCTTCTCCTGACATTGATCGGTTATATCACCAAGTCCGATGACGTACTGAATATTCTTAGAGTCCTTATTTTCGGCAAGCCAGCTGTAAGCGGCTCTTACTGCCTCGGGATTGCTTTTAGTTGCATACTGAGGGTCACCTATTACCGCTATAGAGTAATCGTAATTGCCGGAAAATCCCTTCTTCTTTCTCTCCGCCTCCATCTCTTCCTCGTTAAGCCAAGCCTTGCTGTATACGAGGTCGTAACCGTTACCGCTGAGGTCTTTTATATCCTTTCCCTTATCAAGAGCGTCTATATCGTAATAAAGGATAAGATTTTCGTCCTCCGCGTTAACTCCGTTCTGAAAATCAAGAGCTACTTCCGAATCGGAAAGAACGTCGGAATAAAGCGCAACGTCCTGAATATATCCTTTGAAATAATCGGGATTAAGGTAATTAAAATCACCGCCGAGAAGGAAAGGATAATGAGATGCTGAGGAAACGGAAAATATTCCTACGCATCCATTATTACATTTAGCGGGACAGGTATCAGCAAACGCTATGCTCTCCTTTAACTCACCGTTTAAGTAACAGCGAAACTCCTGCGCCGTCTCGTCAAATACTATAACGACGTGTGCCCAAGCGTAAGCCGGTACGCTGGTATGCTTAAACACAGCAGAATGCGTAGCTCCGTTTCTGTCCTTAAAGGTAAGCTCGGGATAAAAATCCTTATTAAGAGTGAAGGTAAATCTTCCGCCGGATTTCGCAGAATTATTGCCAAGAACAACTCCGCCCTCCCACGCAGAAAACTCAGCGTATATCCACGCCTCAAAGCTATGAGGAACCTCGTCAAGATTTTTCACGCTTTGATAAGAGTCTTCACCGTAGTATTTATAGCTTCCGCTTCCGTCCTTCTTATGAGCATAATAATCAAAATTTAGTCCTGCGCTCGAGAGGTGTGAGCTTGCAATCGCGGAAAGAGAAAAAAGAGCGAAGACAAGGCATAACATAAGCGCAAACGAAATAACGCGTTTCATAAAATCTCCTTTTCAAAAATCAATCAAGTTCAACTACACCTATTCCGGACTCGTTGATGGAAATTTTCGTGCCGTATTGTAAAGACATATTTGCATATCTTTCGATAATCTCTCTGTCGGCACGGAATTTCGGATTTCCTATTCTGTATCTCGGCTCGCCAAATCCAAGCTCTATAGGCATAAGCTCAAGGCGGGTAAGCTCCCCGTTTTCCATCTCAAAGTAAGGAATAACCGCCTCCATCATTCTTCTGTCTGTGAGAAGTCCGACGGTGTAGTTTCTCGACCTCTTGCGGTATATATCGCAGAGAGGGTCGTCTGAGGTAAGTCCGTACTTTTCATACATATCCTCGGGGGCAAATTCAACGCTCTCGTTATGAAGCATAAAGTCACCGAGAGAATAGAAAATAGGTCTCTTATTATAAATCTCAAGAGGACGGAGAAGGTGAGGTCCGTGTCCGATTATCGCGTGCGCTCCCATATCTATCGCGCGATGCGCAAACTCAACTATAAAGTCTGCGGGATTTTCCTTAGACGTGCCGGAGAGCTCGTGAGAATGAATGCTTACGATAATGTAGTCTGCCTGAGCCTTTGCCTCGACAATCGCTCTTTCAAGACGCGCCATATCCTTCTCGTTAAGAGTTACGCGATATTTTGTTTCCGTACCCGGACGGAACTTAACCATACTGCCAAGCTCTACCGACTCGTCGGTCTTAAGAGGGGTGTACCCCTCAGCTCTTGAAATTGCGCGGGCAGCATTTACTCCGCTTACCTCCGCAATCTCACGCATTACCTCATAATGCTCGGGAGAAAGCTCGATATATTTTGTGGTTCTGAGCGCGTTTACACCGGGTCTGCCGGGAATTCTGCGAGACTGTCTGCCTGCCATAGCAGAGGGGTCCGCTATTGAAGACGCCATAGATATAAGTGCTACTCTTCCCGTAGGTGTTTCAAGATATGCGGGGGCGGAAGCCTCGTCAAGATTCATACCTACGCCCGTATGAACGAAGTCCGTTTCCTTAAGCGCCTCAAGAGTAGAGATAAGTCCTCCGTAGCTCCAGTCAAGAGTGTGATTGTTGGCAAAGGACATCATATTGAAGCCGTATTCCTTCGCTATATCAAGAGTTCTTCTGTCGGAATTATGATATGAGCCTCCGTTAAAATAGCTGCCCCATATTCCTTCCTTATATATAATCGACTCGAAATTGAAAAATCTCGCGTCACCCTTTTTTATGTAATCGCTGACCTCACAAAATCCGTCGTACTCGGTGGATATTACTCTCTGAATGAGCATATCGCCTACAGCGGTAAATTTCATTTTAGGTAAATTCATTTTTTGCTCCTTATTATTTGCTCTTGGGGTATCCCTTGTATAAGTGAACTATATTTATATCTTCAAGCATATCAAGACCGTGTGAACCACAGCCGCCGTCTATCTCGTGACAGCCGTGGTCTGTCGCAAATCCGACAAGAGTATTGTGATGCTGCCAGTTGTTCTTTATAATATCAGAAATGAACGAGAAAACGTGGTCGCTCACACGAAGGTCAGCAAGCGCTCTTGGACTCTCGGGACCGTTTTTATGCATAACCGAGTCGTAATCACCGTTGAAAAATACGATAAAATCGTGCTCGTCACGTAAAATCAGCTCCGCCGTCTTTGCGTTAACCTCAGATATTCCGCCCTTTGCAAAATTATAATAATCCATATTTCGCTCAAGAAAAATTCTGCCAAGACTACAGTTTCGGTACGAAACCAATGCAGGCTTTTTCCCTGCCGCAATAAGAGCGTCAAAGAGCGTTTCGAGGGATATAACGGGCTTTTCATATTTTCGGATACCGTGTACCTCGGGCCGAACACCCGTATACATCGTGGCAAGTCCTACGGGCGTAACGGAAGGCATAACGGCTGAAAGAAAAATCTCAATATCAGAGCGGCTTTTCGTTCCTTTAAAATAGTCTCCGTATTTTTTATATATCCACTGCGCTATGGCTGCGTTGTTATAAATCACTACGCGGTCTGCCTTTTCACCGTCAAAAATCTTGTCTATGTAATTTGAAAGCTCCCAGTTCTTTTCCGCGGCTGCCCTTGGAGGCTCTACCCCCATAGCGTAAGCGAGCGCTCCGCATACTGTGTCAAGGGAGCTTGAATTTGTTTTCATTTTCTCGGTTGTATCTGCGCCGCAAACTATATCGTCTATAGATACTCCGAATATTTCCTTAAGTCTTATAAGGTTATCTATAGTCGGCACGGTCTGGTTCTTTTCCCAGAGGCTTATAGTCTGTCTGCTTACAAGCAGCTTTTTCCCAAGCATCTCCTGTGACAAACCGAGGCTTTTTCTGTGCTGACAAATGCTCTCGCCGATAGTCATTTTTACCCTCCCACGCTACATTGTATACATTGTAGCACACTTTTTTATAAAAATAAAGAATTTTTTGCTTGATTTTCGTCAAGCGCTACTTGACAATTTAAGTATTATAAAAGCCGACTTCGTAAAAATCGGCTTTTATTTTTATACGCAGAACCGTATAAATTCAACTATATTACGAACAACCGCCACGACTGTGTGAGCGTCTTTTCCAAGAATTTCGTCATCCGGATGCTCTCCCTTAATTCCAAATCCTTCAAGACGTGTTATATGCGCCGCTGCATCCTCCATTCTCTTGAAAGACTTTTCAACAGTGCAAGGGAAATCAAGGGTTTTGTAGGAAACATCCTTGTTTACCGCCTCTACGATTTTCTCTCTTATTTCCGAGAGAAGCTCCCCGTTGTCACGGAATATTGCCTCGTTTCTTGAAATTTCCTTTTTAGTTTCTACGGTAACTATATCGGGGACAGCTCTCTTTGCCTGCGCGCAAGCTATATCGCCGCCAGCAAAAAATACGGACGGAACAGAATGAGATGCCGCGATATACGCATCCATATCTATCTCTCCGACGTGTCTTCCGTTAAGCTTATAATACTGCACAGCCTTACTGCTCATGGTGTGAGCAAGCACACCGCCGAGAGTACCCTCCATAGCGTGATATCCAAAATAACATACCGCATCGAAATCAGGAGCAAAATACATTCTGGGAAGTCCGGGAATACGGTTGATAATTTCAACTCTTCCGTCTATCTCCTCGGGGACGATATTCCCTCCGCCTCCGTGGTTATCCCAGAGCGCAACCTTCTCTGCCCCTGCGGCAAAAAGCGCGTCTGCTGCGGCATTAACCTCAAGAGCAGCCTGATGTCTTGCCTTTTCCCATTCCTCGCATCCCTTATCGAGCGCCTCATACGGCTTTCCGGCAACGAGATTTACACCCTCAAGGTCGAGCGCGATCAAAATTCTCTTATACATTTTATAACACCTTCAAAGCTTAGTAAACAACCTTTACCTCGACCGTCTTTCCTGCGGGTATGAGATAATTATCACCAAGGCAAATACACACGTCGGTAGCACTCGGATTATGTACAAATTTTCCGTTGGCGGAAAATTTCAGAGAATCAAACGCCTTCACGTAATCGTAAATCTCGCCGTTCGTAGCGTACCATATATCCTCTCTGTTGCCCATGTACTCACCGAATTTTTCCATAATATCCCAGTTGTCATCATCGTTGAATTCATAGCTGTGTCCCCAGAGATAGAAAAGCTTTGGCGCCGACCACCAAAAGTTACGTGCGCCCTTGTCCTCAATAAATTTTTCTGCAAGCTCCATCAGTCTGGGATTCTTGTGATGACAGGTAGAAGGCATACGAAGCCAATCCGTAGGAACGTCAAACTTCTCGGTTGCCACGGTAGTTCTCGCATAGTCAATGCCCGACTGACGAAGAAGCTCAACCGCATCGTCATCGTACGTTCCGTTTGCGTACGCCATACCGCAGACCAATCTGCCAAACATATCCTCAAGCGCAACTCTGTCGTTTATCACGTCGGCAACGCCTCTCGCCGTGGGAACAAGCGAAAGCGCCATATGATACTGTCCGTGAACAGCAACCTCGTGATGAGAATTTCCATAAAGCTCAACGGCTTCTTCCTTTGAAAGTCGGCGGCCTTTTCCCATTTCTCCGCTACCTATATTAAAAGTGCCTTTAAGACCGTACTTGTCCATAATTTCTATAAGCTTACGATCGAAAACTACTCCGTCATCATAAGAAAGAGTTACAGCCTTTCTTCTAAATCCCGGCCATCTCATAATGTTTCTTCTCATATCTTCGTTCCTCCAATAACAAACAAAATAGCAAAAAAACAAATAAAATATTTACTTCAACAATCATAACA
>JAZRLJ010000177.1:0-14425 GCA_045646755.1 Eubacteriales bacterium
GAGGTCCTCTGTCCTGAGACTGATAAAGTCCGTAGGTGGTTGCGACACCTGTTTCGGAGGCAACGAGCGAGGAGGTAAATCTGGTCTTTATCTCTCCTCTGAATTCCTCATATCCCGCAAAGATTGAGGATATTATTCCCTCTCCTCTCGTATCGGTCAGAAGCTCGCTTCTGTAACCGAAAAGGCAACGGGTGGGAATGGAATAAAAGAGCTTCTGTCTCGTGCCGTTAAGCTGCATATCAAGGAGAGTTCCCTTTCTCGCTCCGAGCTTCTCCATAACGGCGCCTACGTACATTTCGGGCACGTCAATTATTACGTTCTCTATAGGTTCGCACTTGACGCCTTCTATTTCCTTATAAAGCACTCTGGGGTTTGAGCAGCAGAGCTCGTATCCCTCGCGGCGCATATTCTCAACGAGAATGGAAAGGTGCATTTCACCTCTTCCCGCAACGCGGAAGCTATCGGTGGTCTCACCGTCGGTAACTCTCAGGGAAACGTCCTTAAGAAGCTCTCTGTACAGACGCGCGCGCAGATGACGGGAGGTAACGAATTTACCCTCTTTTCCTGCAAAGGGTGAGTCGTTTACAGAGAAGGTCATCTCCATAGTAGGCTCGCCGACCTTTACAAACTCAAGGGGCTCTACCTTCATAGGCGAGCAGACGGTATCTCCGATGGAAATATCCTCGCAACCCGAGAAGCAAACTATATCTCCTACCTTTGCCTCGGTTACGGGAGTTCTCTTAAGACCGTCAAACTGATATATTGAAACGATTTTTGCAGGACGGGATTTTGCATCCTTGTCGTGATAGTTACATATAGAGACGCCCTGTCCCTGCTTTATCATACCTCTCTCTATTCTTCCTATACCGATTCTTCCAACAAACTCGTTGTAGTCGATAGAAGAGACGAGAAGCTGAAGAGGCTCTTCCTCCTCTCCCTCGGGCGCGGGCATATACTCGAGTATGGTATCAAGGAGGGATGTGAGATTTTCTCCCGGTGTATGAGGGTCAAATGACGCAGTGCCTGCCCTTCCCGAGCAGAAAAGCATAGGTGAGTCAAGCTGCTCGTTTGTAGCGTCAAGCTCAAGGAGAAGCTCAAGGACCTCGTCGCCTATCTCGTCAAGACGGGCATCGGGACGGTCAATCTTATTCACTACTACGATAACTCTGTGATTCATAGAGAGAGCCTTCTCAAGCACGAAACGAGTCTGAGGCATAGGACCTTCAGCTGCGTCAACGAGAAGTATAACTCCGTTTACCATCTTGAGTATTCTCTCAACCTCGCCGCCAAAGTCTGCGTGGCCGGGGGTGTCTATGACGTTTATTTTTACGTCCTTGTAGTATATTGCGGTATTCTTAGCGAGTATGGTTATTCCTCTCTCACGTTCAAGGTCGTTTGAGTCCATTACTCTGTCGGTGGTTTCCTGATTCTCACGGTATATTCCGCCTTGACGAAGCATCTCGTCTACGAGCGTGGTTTTTCCATGGTCAACGTGCGCTATTATCGCGATATTTCTTAAGTCGGTACGCTTCATATTCCTATCCTTTAACTTATTAGTTAGATTTTCAACCTTATAAGTATATCACAAATTTTTACAAATTTCAATATTTCGGTATAAAAAAAGGTTCAGTCTCATTAAGAACCCAATAAAATCAATGCAAAAGATGGAAAATGCAGTGAGAAATACAGATTAAGCGAATTCTTAATGAGACTGAACCTTGGGGGCGAACGGATTTAGAGCAGAAATTGTCGTTGTCCGCCCCGAAGGTGTATACACATACACCGAGAGGAAGGAAACGGCAAGAGAATGAAAATCAAGGAAAACCGCAGGTTTTCGACCTCAGTTTTCCTCGAAAAGATATTTTATGATACAGAGGCACTGTGTTCTTTACACAATACCTCTGTTTTTTATTCGGTTGTGCCTAAATGCGACAGCCCATTTGTGAAAATTACTCTATTACTCTAACTCTTATCATGCCTTCGATTGCCTCAAGTCTGGGAATTATAGACTCGGGAACCTTTACACCTATCTCTACGATAGTATAAGCATAGTCGCCCTTAGAACCGTTAGAGAGATTCTCGATGTTGATACCCTCGCCAGAAACGATTGAGGTAACGCTGGAAAGAATATTTGCAATATTCTTATGCGCAAGGCAAATTCTTGCAGCGCCGGTGTGAGGAATGGAAACTGCGGGATAGTTTACGGAATTCTTGATATTACCTGTGGTAAGGAATTCGTCAAGCTCCTTTGCAGCCATAACAGCGCAGTTATCTTCACTCTCCTCTGTAGATGCGCCGAGGTGAGGGATATTTATAATTCCCTTAACACCCATAGTCTTGGGAGTGGGGAAGTCGGTAACGTATGCTGCTACCTTGCCCGACTTAACTGCCTCAACCATAGCGTCCGAATCAACGAGGTCGGCTCTGGAGAGGTTGATAATTCTTACGCTGTCACGCATCTTAGCGATAGTCTCGGCGTTTATCATTCCCTTAGTATCCTTGGTTGCGGGAACGTGAAGAGTGATATAATCGGAATTAGCGTAGATTTCATCATAGCTTGCCGCACTGTGAACTGCTCTGGAAAGGCTCCAAGCAGCGCTTACGGTAATAAAGGGGCCGCAGCCGATAACGTTCATACCGAGGGAGCGCGCGGTGTTTGCTACAAGACCGCCTATAGCTCCGAGACCTATAACGCCAAGCGTCTTGCCAAGTATCTCGCAGCCTGCAAACTTAGACTTGCCCTTCTCTACCGTCTTTGCAATATCGGGATCGTCAGCTATGGAATTTGCCCATTCGATACCGCCTACTACATCACGTGAAGCAAGAAGAAGAGCTGCTACAGCAAGCTCCTTTACTCCGTTTGCATTAGCGCCGGGAGTGTTGAATACAACGATACCCTCCTCTGCGCACTTCTCAACGGGAATGTTGTTTACTCCTGCGCCTGCTCTTGCTATTGCAAGAAGATTATCTCCGAGAGGCATATCGTGCATAACTGCCGAGCGAACCATTATCGCATCGGGATTTTCTACAAACTCGGAAACCTCGTACTTAGTCTTGGGAAGGTTGTCGATACCAACCTTTGCTATTTTGTTAAGAAGCTTAATTTTCATTTTTTCTCCATTCTGTCGGGTAGACCGACCTTTTATAAAAATGCAAAACGGGGCGTAAAAATCGCCCCGTAATTTTTGTAAGGTTTAGCCCTCAAGCTTGGGGTTTGCAAGTGCAAACGCCTTCATAAACTCAACAAGCTTTTCAACTCCCTCATAGGGCATTGCGTTATAGATAGATGCTCTCATACCGCCAACAGATCTGTGTCCCTTAAGGTTCTTAAGTCCTGCCGCAGAAGCCTCTGCCGCAAACTTCTTATCAAGATTTGCATCACCTGTTACGAACACTACGTTCATCATAGAACGGCAGTTCTTTGCAACGGGAGCGGTATAGTAAGACTGAGAGTCAAGATAATCGTAAAGAAGACTTGCTTTCTTCTCATTGCGGCGCTTGATTTCCTCAAGTCCGCCGATAGAGAGAAGCCAATCGAACACAAGCTTTGCCATATAGATGCACCAGCAAGGAGGAGTGTTGTACATAGAATCGTTCTCTGCCATAAGCTTGTAGTCGAGCATTGCGGGGGTGTCGGGACGAGCGTTTCCTATAAGGTCCTCACGGACGATAACGATGGTAACGCCTGCGGGAGCAACGTTCTTCTGCGCTCCTGCGTATATAAGTCCGAACTTGGATACGTCTACGGGCTCGGAAAGAATACAGGAGGACATATCTGCTACGAGAGGAATGCTTCCGGTATCGGGCACCTTGGGGAACTTGGTTCCGTAGATGGTGTTGTTATAGCAGATGTGAACGTAATCTGCATCGGGACGAATGTCGCTTCCTGTTATGTTGGGAAGAGTTGAGAAGGTGGGCATTGCTCCTGCGGTAGATGCAGCAATCGCGATGTCTCCGTACTTCTTAGCCTCTGATGCAGCCTTCTTTGAGAACTGTCCTGTTACTACGTAGTCTGCACACTTGTGCTCTGAAAGAAGGTTAAGCGGAACTGCCGCGAACTGAGTGGACGCGCCTCCCTGAAGGAAGAGAACCTTGTAGTTATCGGGAATGTTCATAAGCTTGCGAAGAGAAGCCTCTGCCGAATGAAGAATATCCTCAAACTCGGGAGTTCTGTGGCTCATCTCCATAACTGACATTCCGCTATCTCCGTAACAAAGAAGATCAGCCTGAGCCTTTTCAAGAACCTCGAGAGGAAGCATCGACGGGCCTGCAGAGAAATTATAAACTCTTTCCATTGCGAATACCTGAACTGCGTACATTTGTCTGTCGCAGTCGCACCTTTCAATAAAATATTATATTCATTATATAACTCCCCCCCTCGTTTGTCAATGAAAATAAAGAAAAAAATCCGACCATATTATTTTTTTGTTTATTACTCACAAAGAAAAAGTGAAAAAGCGACTTGATTTGCAACCATAAGTGCATAAATCGGCTCTGTTGTATACAAAATTAAATATTTTATACGTGTTGCTTTTTTCAAATTTTTGTGGTAAAATATATAGGTTAGATTTAAAAAGGGAGGTATTACGATGATTGCGCTTTCACTTTCGGACATAAATTTAAGCTTCGGCGCTGACGTTATTCTTAAGGATATATCCTTTTCGGTAAACGACGGCGACAGAGTCGGAATAATAGGCGTAAACGGTGCGGGAAAAACCTCTCTTTTCAGAGTTATTACAGGAGAATATGCTCAGGACTCGGGCGCAGTATATATTCAGAAGGGACACACTGTTGGTATGCTTGAGCAGAATCCCGACCTCACAGCTCTTCCCAGTGAGACGTCCGTTATAGATTATATGTACACCGCATTCCCCACTCTACTCTCTCTTGAGGCGGAAATCACCTCGCTTGAAGAAAGACTCCACTCAGCAAGCGAAGAGGAGGCTCTCAGGCTCTCGGGAATCCTTGAAGAAAGAAACAGGGTATTTGTAGAAAGAGGCGGTCTTGAATTTCGCTCGCGTTGCTACGGTATGCTTCTGCGTCTCGGCTTTGACGATACCATTATTAAAGGAAAGATAAGTAATCTCTCGGGCGGTCAGTATACCCGTCTTTCACTCGCCAGACTTCTCGCTACTGAGCCTGACATTCTTATGCTCGATGAGCCTACAAACCATCTCGATATTGATGCACTCTCATGGCTTGAGAGCTATATATCAAGCTATAAAAAGACGGTAATAATCATATCGCACGACAGATATTTCCTTGACAAGACAACCAACAAGACTCTGTGTATTCAGTTTGGAAAAGCAAGACTCTACCACGGAAGCTACTCTGCGTGTAAAGATCAGCAGGAGACTGAGCTTGCCTCTCTCGAAAAGAGATACAAGGAGCAGCAGAAAGAAATCGCAAGGATAAAGGCAAATATAGAATTCCAGCGCAGATGCAACAGAGAGCATAACTTCGTTACCATTCGCTCTAAAGAAAAACAGCTTGCGAGAATGGAAAAAATAGAGCTTCCCGAAAACGCTCCCCGCGATATAAGAATGAAATTTTCCGTAGAGGAGGAGAGCGCGGGAGACGTGCTCGAGGTTAAGGGACTTGGATTTTCCTACGGGGAAAAGACGATATTCAAGGATCTGTCATTCCTTGTAAGACGCGGTGAGAGAGTCCTCTTTCTCGGTGCTAACGGCTCGGGAAAGTCCACTCTTATGAAGCTCATAAATTCAAGGCTCACACCCAGCGCGGGAAAAATAACTCTCGGATATAACATAAAGATAGGATACTACGACCAGGAAAACAGAGGGCTCTCGGAGAGTAACACCGTTTTCGGCGAAATGAGAGCCGAATATCCGAGCAAAACAGACCTTGAGCTCCGCTCCACTCTTGCTCTTTTTCTTTTCGGTGCTGACGATATAGACAAAGAGATAAGAACACTCTCGGGCGGTGAGAGAGCAAGGCTTACACTCGCAAAGCTTATACTTAAAAAGGTAAATCTTCTCATAATGGACGAGCCGACAAACCACCTTGATATAGGCTCTGCCGATGCGCTTGAAAATGCGCTTCTTGCATTTGACGGAACAATTATAGCTGTTTCACACGACAGATATTTCGTCAACAAAATAGCAACGAGAATTATAGATATAGAGAGCGAGGACAGACTCTTTGACTGCAGGCTTGAGGACTACGATAACGCCTACGACGAATATATCATACAGAGAGAGCTGAGGCGCACTAGAGTCGATAAAAAGGAAGAGATAAAGGTCACCGACTCTAAGCAGGACTATGAGAAGAAGAAAAAAGAAAACGCAGAAAGACGCGCAAACGAAAGAAAAATAGAAAAGGCTAAAGCGCGCGTAGAGGCTCTCGAGCACGAGCTCTCAGAACTTGATGAAGAGCTATTCACAACTGCGGCGACAGACTACGTAAGAGCTGCCGAAATAGATACTCGAAAAAACGAAATTGAAGAAGAACTGCTCGGATTATACGAGTTGATTATGTAAACTAAAGGTGTCATATATGATTGAAAACGTATTTATCGACCTTGACGATACCCTCTTTGACTTTCACAAAGCAGAAGCTCTCGCACTATCGGAAATGCTAAGCCAATTCGGCGTTTCAATAACCCATGAGCTCTCGGAAAGATACAGTGTAATCAACAAGAGCCAATGGGAGCTGCTTGAGAAAAAGGAAAAGACGAGAGACGAGGTGCTTCTCGACAGATTTAAAATATTCTTCTCCGAGATAGGAAAGAATATTGACGCAAAAGAAGCGAGAGAAATCTACGAATACCGTCTCGGCTCAGGTCACTTTTTCATTGACGGAGCTGAAGAGCTACTGGAAAATCTCTTCCCGAAATACGACTTGTATCTCGCCTCAAACGGCACTGAGGCGGTTCAGGTCAGAAGAATAGCCTCCTCGGGAATTGAGAAGTACTTTAAAGGAATATTTATTTCCCAGGCGATAGGCTTTGATAAACCCTCAAGGGAATACTTTGACGCCTGCTTTTCGAAAATAAAGGACTTTCGTCACGAAGAAACGATAATTATCGGTGACAGTCTATCCTCGGATATTCTGGGCGGAAAAAACGCAAATATCAAAACCTGCCACTTTAACCCTCAGGGAAAAGAAAACAAAACGGAAATCATACCCGATTTTGAAGTAAGAAGCCTTGCTGAAATTCCCACGCTTCTCGAAAAAATTTAACGCTGAAATTTCTTAGTTTGAATTGTTACTGTACGGCAACAGAATGGAGATTTGTAATGTACTACGGATACAAAATAAGCGATTACACCGCCTCACTTGCAGAAAAAGCTGAATGCGACTGCAAAGAGGTATTTAAGAAAATTGACGAAAACGCTCTTCTCTGGTCTGCCAGAGTGCTTAGCGCATTTCAGGAATGCAGAGCGTCTACCGCTGATTTCATAGAAATAACAGGATACGGATATTCCGACTCGGGCAGAGATAAGCTTGAGGAGATATATGCAAAAATCTTCGGGGCTGAGGACGCTCTCGTACGCCCTCAGATAATGTCGGGAACACACGCGCTCGCTATAACCCTCGGCGGACTTCTCAAATACGGTGATACCCTTCTCTATATCTCAGGCGAGCCATACGATACCTTAAAGAGCGTAATCGGAACGGCCGGTGAAAGCAGAAATTCTCTCATTAAAAACGGTATCAGATACGAAGAAATCGACCTTGTTGACAACGATTTCGACATAGATAAAATCAAAGAGAGAGTTTCACGCGGAGACGTAAGGGTTGCCGCCATTCAAAGAAGCCGAGGATACAGCCAGAGAAAGAGCCTTACTATCGACAAGATAGAAAAGGCAATCAAGGCTGTAAAGGAGGCCTGCCCCGAGACGATAGTTATGGTAGACAACTGCTACGGTGAATTTACCGAGGACAGAGAGCCCTCCGAGGTTGGCGCGGACGTTTTCGTCGGCTCAATGATGAAGAACCTCGGCGCAGGCTTTGCCGTAAGCGGCGGCTACTGTGTCGGAACTAAGGAATGTATACTCGATATCGCAGAAAGATTTTCCGCCCCCTGCGTAGGTAAGGACCTCGGAGCTAACTTCAATCAGCTCGCCTCCTTCTACAAGGGTCTCTTCATGGCCCCTACGACGGTTGCGGCAACGCTCAAGTCAATGGTATTCGCAGCAAGACTTCTTGAAATTGCAGGATACGGTGACGTAGACCCAAGATATGATGAAAAGAGAACGGACATAGTACAAACTCTCAATCTCAACACCGCTGAAAATCTTATAAAATTCTGCAAGGGTATCCAGAAGGGCTCGCCTATCGAGGCGTACTGTATTCCCGAGCCGTCTGATATGCCCGGCTACCCTCATCCCGAGATTATGGCGGCAGGCACGTTCGTTACCGGCGCTACCAACGAGCTGAGCTGTGACGGACCTCTCACTCCTCCCTACACCGCGTTTATGCAGGGCGGTCTTTCATACGATTACGGCAAGCTCGGTGTTATGAAGGCGCTCGACGAAATGCTCGGCTACGGTGACTGATATGGGTGTATGCTACATAGTTGGAGCGGGTGACTTCAACACCCCGTTTCTACCCCAGGACGACGATCTCGTAATCGCAGCGGACGGGGGATACGATCATCTTAAAAAATTCGGTATAAGATGCGATCTTCTGCTGGGCGATCTCGACTCAATTTCAAAAGCTCCAAGCGATATCAAAACTTTCAAATTTCCTGCAAGAAAAGACGAAACTGACGCATACCTTGCCTACCGCGAGGGTGCAAAAAGAGGATATAATGTTTTCTATATATACGGAGGTACAGGAGGACGTGAAGACCACACTTTTGCCAACTATTGTTTGCTTTTATATATAAAAAGCGAGGGTGGAAGCGGTTTTCTTGTCTCGGACAAAGCTCGCGTTTCGGTGATAAGAAACGAGTGCGTTACTCTTTACGGTGAGGCGGGCAAGCACCTCTCTCTCTTTCCTTTCGGCTCTGATGCCGAGGGGGTTACGGTAAATGGCGCGGAGTACGAATGCGAAGCAGTAAAACTAGAAACAAAATTTCCTCTTGCGGTCTCCAATATTTTCAGAGACTCGCCCGTAAATATAGAGGTCAAAGACGGCACTCTTCTCGTGATGGAAGAAATTTAAAATTTCCTCTTGACAAACCTTTTTTTCGGTGTTATAATAGCGCTAGCCAAAACAGAATACATGTCAGGGGTGCCCCGCGGGGCTGAGATGGCTTAAGCCGAACCCTTATAACCTGATACGGATAATGCCGTCGTAGGAAGATTAGTATGCTAAATCATGCCGCACGGATATTATTCTGTGCGGCTTTTTTAGGCTTTGGCAAAGATGCGCACTTTTCCATGCCTGAATTTTCTAAAACAAAAGGAGAAAATTTATGCAACGAAAACAATCAAAACAAATCAAAGCGATGACCGAATGCAGTATTATGGTCGCGCTCTCAACAGTACTGAGTCTCGTAAAAATCATTGATATGCCCTACGGTGGCTCGGTCACAATAGCCTCTATGCTCCCGATAATTATTGCTGTATACAGACACGGAGCGGCATGGGGGCTCGGAACAGCTCTCGTAAACTCGTCAATACAGCTGCTGCTCGGTCTCAATAATCTGTCCTATTTCACAACCTGGCAGTCAATCGTAGCTATAATCCTACTCGACTACGTAGTCGCTTTTGGCGTATTTGCGCTTGCGGGTGCTTTCAAAAAAATCGAGAAAAGACAAAATTACGCGCTTCTTTACGGAGCAATTCTCTGCTGCATTCTCAGATACGCTTGTCACGTTATCTCGGGCGCAACCGTATGGGCAGGACTCTCTATTCCCACCGAGGCAGCTCTTCTCTACTCCCTCTCATATAACGCTACATATATGATTCCCGAAACCATCGTTCTTTCTGCAGTAACGGCATATCTGACGAGTGTGGTAGATTTCAAGGCAAGTATCCCCACCCGTATCCAAAGTATAAAGATGGAATCAAAGGAAACATATTCCACTCTCGGCGCAGGTCTTCTGCTTCTTGCGACGGTAATTGCTGACGTTTGTATGATATTCCCACATCTACAGGACCCCGACAGCGGTGAATTCGTATTCTCACATATCGCTGATACAAATTTTCTCGCTCTCGGAATAGTAAGCGCGGTAGGAATTGTCGGCGCTGTGGCTCTACTAATTTATGCAAGAGCTTCAAGAAAGACAAAACACTGATATGATAGGTCAGGCTCTATACGTGAGCCTGACCTTTTTTAATAGCGAAAATATTATATGAACACTTTGCACAAATGCGCGCGCGTTTTATTGACACTTATCACTACGCATTTACGATAATTCAAAAACCTTTTACGATAGTGCAAATACATACTTTTTTGAGGGGGGTATAATCATTAAAAAGCCTTAACGCGCGAGTGTATATATGAGAAAATATTTAAAGCTTTCCACCCTTCTTCTCGTCCTTATTTTCTTCTGCACGCTTACAGCCTGCGTGGCAAATTCAAGTGAGCAAAAAAGCGACGCGGTGTGCAAAAGTCATAAGGATACAAATTTCGACGGAATATGTGATACTGTCGGTTGCTCTGAGATAGTGTCATCCGAAGTGGAGAAGGATGAAAAGGAAGAGCAATCAAACGAAAACAACACCGATGAAGAGGATGCTCCACTAAAAGAGCCTGAGCAAGAGTCCGAAAAAGAACCGGACAAAGAGCCCGAGCAAACGCCTACACCTGAAAATCCGACTCAGCCAACCACTCCGTGTGAAGTGTGCACTGACTCTGACGGAGACCGTTTTTGCGACGTGTGTAAGAAAGAGATTATACCCGAACCAGAGAAGCCGACCGGCGCTGTGCTCGTAAAAGACGGAGTAGTAAGTTTCTCTCTTTTCCTAGAATACGACAAGCTCAGTAGCGACGAGATTTCAAAGATAAACGATTTTCTGGCTTTTCTCGAAAATAACGAAATTCTACCAAAAATATATACTGAATCAGACACCTCAGATACAGAAACAAAAATCATTATAGGCAGTGTCTCTTTCCTTGGTGAAAAATATGATATAGACACGCATTACCTTGGGCCAAACGGATATGAAGTAAAATCGGAGGGCAACGAAATTCTGTTGCGCGCGGGCTCAGCCAAGGCTCTCGGAGATGCGATAGAATATCTTAAGGAAAAAGCCTTTTCGAAGTCACCTCTTGAAAGCACGGTATTTCTCTATTCCGATTCGGTAGAGGTTATTCAGACGAACTATAAATTCAGCGACGTTTTCATAGCAAAAAGCAACGTTAAGGATTACAGTATTACTTACGACGCAAACGATGAAGAGGGACTCGCTCTTGCAAAGGAAATCCAAACGGTTCTTTATGAAAACGTCGGTATATGGCTCTCGCTCACAACCGAAGCCTCTGACGGCGAACGTTATATTTCTATAAAATCGGCTGCTCGAAGCGGCGATGTTGGATTTTACGTAAAAATAACCGAGGGCGATTGTCTTGAAATAACGTCCGAATTCAAAAACAAGACTCTAACGGCAGGAAAAGAATATATCGAATCAGTATTTGGCGGTAACGGTAACAGTGCAAATTTCACAGAAGCAGAAATCAACGTGCGCGATATTTTCTACAGGGAATTCGGCGCTATAGGTGACGGAAAAGCCGATGATTTCGACACCATAAAAGCCACGCACAGCTATGCAAACGAATATGGGCACACGGTTATCGCCGACTCGGGCGCTAAATACTATATCGGAAATACAATCGATACGGTAGTAATACGCACGGATACGTTCTGGAATAAAGCTACGTTTATAATAGACGACCGAGAGCTTGAGGGCGATAATTCAAAATTCAGTATCTTTGCAGTTGAATCAGACTTTAATCCGTTGTCAATCGACAGTGGCGCAATCGAAGAAATTAACAAAGCGGGCGGTATTACTCGCGATAGTGAAAAAATCGAATTGTCGCTCGGTTACTCTGCAATATTGATAATCGAAAACGAATCAAAGACAGAATCTGTTTTGATTGACGGTGATGGTTATATAGTAGATGGACACGCGCTACGCTCCGATTTTAAAAAGGTAAAGTCTATAACAGCTCTCAGAGCAGACGACACCGAGATTACGGTAACGGGCGGAAGATTTATCACCTATTCAAATCAAAGCAGAGGTACAGAGCCATTCGCCAGAAATATAAAGGTCAACCGCTCGAATACGGTTATACGAAATCTAGCTTATGAAATAGAATACGCACCCGAATATGAGAGTGGTGCTTCTCATTATCTTGCATTTATTGAGATTGAGAAAGCTTATAACGTATCGGTTTCGGATTTTACCTTCTATGCACGCAGAGAATACTCAGAAAATGAGATAAGCCCCATAATCTCACTAAGACTTTCGCACAAAATTTCTTTTTCCCGATGCGACCAGGACGTCGATACCTTTTTCGCTCAAGACGGCTTCAGTCAGATTGAGGGATTTGCGGGTGCTCTACGTGTTTACAGCTCTAAAAACGTCACTGTTACAGACTCGCTGATAAACGAACTTTACTTTGACGAGCACACCTATCTTATAACTGTTGAAAACGTAAAAACTCATAAAACAGAATCAAAAAGCGGTGACATAACCGTCACAGCAAGCAAATAATTCACATTATTCCGAAGGAGAAACTAAAATGGAACTCAGAAAAACAGTATGCTACGAGGATTTCGGCGCTGTCGGAGACGGTAAAACCGACGACTACGATGCGATAGCGAGAGCGCATGCTTACGCTAACGAAAACGGACTTGACGTCGTTACCGATTCTGCAAAAACATATTACATAGGTGATACGTCTATAGACGAAAAGACGGCAAAGCCGACCATAATCATAAAAACAAACGTTGACTGGGGCAAGTCGCAGTTTATCATAGACGACACCGCGTTTGCGCCCGAGTCTCCCGCGAAGAGCAGCCTTATATTCAAGGTTCAGAAAGAGTATCCGATGGTTGTTTATACACCCGAAAACGATACTCCCAACGGAGCTATCGCGCGTATAAACGCAGAGGGGGGATTTAAAAGAGACGTTAAAAATCTTGATTTCGGTCTCGGATATGCGGCAATGATTTTCGTCAGAAACGATGAAAACACCGTCTATATAAGATTCGGTCCCAACAAGAGCTCAGGCGAGCCTCAGAATGAGCTTGTTTGTCTTGACGAAAACGGAAACGTAGATCCCAATACTCCATTCCTTCTCGATTACGACAAAATAACAAGACTTACGGTAATAAGAATAGACGACGCTCCTCTTACAATAAAAGGCGGTATATTCACTACTATACCCAAGGATTTCTTTGATGATCACTACTATAACAGAGGAATAAGCGTTGCGCGCTCAAACGTTACCGTAGACGGTCTCACCTACAAAATAGCAGAAGAGGGAGAAAACGGAAATCCATACATTGCTTTCCTCGACGTAATTCTCTGCGCTAACGTAGTAGTACAGAATTCTACCTTCCAGGCACATAAGTTCTATATGAAGACAACCGCCAGCGGCGCAAGAGTCGGAATGGGTACTTACGGAATCAGCGCGCACGACGCAAACAACGTAGTATGGAAAAACTGCATTCAGTCAAACTTCTACGCTGACGACGGTGTTACCAGACGCAGAGGCGTATGGGATATTATGGGCTCATCCGGCTGTAAAAACCTCGCTTATATCGACTCCACTCTTGCAAGACTTGACGCCCACGCAGGTATGTATAATGCCAGAATTATAAATTCTAAGGTATGGACTATCGCACTC
The DNA here is from genome assembly GCA_045646755.1 of Eubacteriales bacterium. Lineage (GTDB taxonomy): Bacteria > Bacillota > Clostridia > Oscillospirales > CAG-272 > UBA1740. Next base: position 13,771 of record JAZRLJ010000177.1, read on the forward strand.
AGCGGCGGCGGAACGCTTGAGGTAATCAATTCTCACGTTTACTGCGGCTCTCTCATAGAAATGAGAGCAGACTACGGCTCAAGCTGGGACGGAAAGATAATCATAAAAGACGTCACAATGCACTGCAATACTCCCCCGCTTCTCTTCAACTGCGGCTGGAACAACCACAATTTCGGTCTTGAAACGCATATTCCGGAAGAGATTATAATAGACGGACTCAATATCACTACTCCCAATGACGTAAATATATTCCCTGCGAAATACATAGAGCAGATAGCATACGCTCACCTTGACGAGATAAACGGTGTACCTAATCTCAATAAGACTACACCCCCGAAGCGCATTATTGTAAGAAATAACAAAAACGGCTATAAGTTCATCTTGCCCGACACTGAATTCTTCAGCAAAACCGAGCTTGTAGTAGAAGATTGATTAAAAGGAGATTATTATATTATGGAACTCAAAAAGACAGTTTGTTACGAAGATTTCGGCGCCATAGGTGACGGAAAAACCAACGACTACGATGCGATGGCGAGAGCTCACGCTTACGCTAATGAAAACAGACTTGACGTTAAGCTTGCCGACGGCAAAACCTATTACATAGGAAAAACCGAAAAGGATAATCCCAAGGACCCTATAAAAATTCAGACCAGCG
>JAZRLJ010000178.1:0-5851 GCA_045646755.1 Eubacteriales bacterium
ATCGTAGGCGGTGGTGCAAAGAATGGCTACCTTAACGACCTTACCGAGAAGATAACTGGAAAGAAGGTTGTGGCGCTTCCCATAGAGGCAACCGCAATAGGAAATCTTAAGGTGCAGATGAACAGAAAGTAAAAAAGATTAGGGACTGTCGCCTTTGGGCATAACCGAATAAAAAAACAAGGCAGAGGCGCAAAACAAAGTGCCTCTGCCAAAATAGTATCACAAATGGGAAAATCAAGGTTAAAACCTGCGGTTTTCTCGTTTTTTATTATAGTTTTTTATTCTATTGCCGTATCCTTCCTCTCGGTGTATGCATATACACCTTCGGGTCGGAGAACGACAATTTCTGCTCTAAATCCGTTCGCCCCCCGTCTTGCTCTCATTAAGAATTCGCTAAATCTGTATTTCTAACTGCATTTTTAGGCTCTTTTGCAATTTTTGGCGGTTGAGCCAGAGGCGCATTTCTTCTGTATTGGTTCGGTGTGTAGCCTGTTTTCTTTTTGAAAATTTTTCCAAAATGGTATATATCACTGTACCCAAGCTTTATCGCAATATCCTTTATCAGCGTTTTTTCCGAGAGAAGAAGCTCCTTTGCATAGTCGATTTTCAGCTTTAGGATATATTCTTTCGGGGTTTCGCCAAATCGCCGGCAAAACAATCTTTCGTAATATCGGCTGCTTATTTTTGCTATTTCATATAGTTTTTCAATTCTGAAATCGTTTTCAGTATAGTGAGAGTGAAGGTAATTCACGGATTCGGATATTTTCGCATAACTGCCGGAATTCATATAGCTCTCGCCCTTGCGTATCATATGAGAGCATATTTTGTAGAATATGGATTTTGACACGGAGATAGAGTCACAGCTTTTTTTCTTCCAGTGCTTTTCTATGTCGGAAAATAAGTTCATTATGGTTTTATCGTCATCGAATTTTATACAGAACGGTGACGGGTAAGCAGTTGAACTCAGCTCAAAGTCTATGTAGATCACGACGCTTTCATCACCATCGAGTGTTACTTTATATTTAGAACCCTTAGGAAGATATATTATGGAATTCGGAACGGCGGCAATTGATTTATCGCTTAAATTGTAGGTTTCAGTTCCCTTTGCGGTATATACGAATCCACAGTGAGCTCTGCAGTTGTTCGTTATGGGATAAATGTGAGCCTTTGCTATATACGTAGTAGCGAAATTTATTTCGGAAACCGACAAGGTGTTTAACCATTCTATTATTGTCACAGTATCATCTCCTTCCACATATTTATTATAACAGCGTTGCTTTTTATATGCAATAGCAAAAACGAATTAAAGTACGAAAAAAGACAAAATGTTCGGCATAAAACATTTACATTCCATAGGCTTGGTGTTAGAATTTAGGCAAAGTTTTATTTTCGGAGGGAATGAAAGATGCTTTGGAATAGATTCGATAATGAGAGAAAACAGCTTGATACTTACGTGAACCCGAGCTTTGAAGAGGGAAGCGGAATTTTCGACAGGGACGAAATTGTCGCCGGTGTTGAAAAATTGCTGCATGAAATGGAGGGAGAACCCCACACCTTGATAAAGGCTCGCGCCTTTGAGTACGTTCTCGACAACGCCGCAATTGAAATAAATCCTCTTGACTGGTTCGGAGTCAATTTCTCCGGCTGGCTTATAAGAAAGGTAGCCGAGAAGGCGGAAAAATACACAGGATATCACACTCCTCTGAAGCTTCTTAACAGATACTGGATTAACACCACACCCAAGACCTCGGAATTTATTGAAGCAGGAAAGGGAATACTGGAGAGCGGAGCAGGGGAATTCTGGTGCGATTACGACCACAGCGTTCCGGACTGGGATTCTATACATGCTCTTGGATTTAAGGGTATTCTCAGCCGTGCTATGTCCTACCGTGACGAAAAAAGAAGGGACGGAAGCATTACTGAGGCGCAGGAGCAGTATTATCTTTCTATTGAGATAACCTACAAGGCGATTCTCAGGCTTGTAGACCGAATAATTTTCTATGCAAAAAAGCACGAGGCAGATGATGAAAAGATGCCCATTATGATAGAATGCCTTGAGAGTGTTATCATCGGCGCGCCGAAAACCCTCTATCAGTTTCTTATGAGAATATACCTTCACCACCTTATACAAGAGTATATTGAAGGAGTTCAGGTAAGAAATCTTGGTAACCTTGACGTTGACGGATATCCTCTTTATAAGGCTGACGTGGAGAGAGGCTTCTTGACAAGAGAAAACGCCGTGGAGCTTTTCAGGTACTTTTTTGAAAAATACACCAATCAGGCGGACGACTACGCTCAGCCTCTTTATTTCGGAGGCTTTGACAAGAATGGCGATTCACTTATAAACGAGCTTTCCTTTATTATGCTTGATGCATACGATAAGTCCTGCATTGTAAATCCCAAGCTCATAATAAAGGTTATGCCGAATACCCCCGACGCCTTTTTGAAAAAGGCCCTTGATATGATAAGACGCGGCAATAACGCTATGGTTTTCATCAATGAGGAGCTTGGCTGCAAGATTTCAAGAAAGCTCGGCAGAACCGAGGAGGAAACGGCAAGGCTCGTCGGCACGGGCTGTAATAATTTTGCCACTCGCGGCAGAGAAACCACGCCTGAGCATATGTATGTGAATGTCGCTAAGGGAATAGAACTTGTATTTAATGACGGTGTAGACCCCGGCACCGGCTTTGAGATAGGTTGCAAGACGGGAGACGTAAGTAATTTCAAGACCTTTGAGGATTTCAAGGCGGCTTATATCGCACAGACCGAGCATCTTATTAAAAAGGCGTTTGTCATATGTGATTACTACGACACCCATCTGCTTGATTTTAATCCCACGCCTATGTATTCCGCAACTATGCCCGATAGCATAAAGTGCGGCAGAGATGCCTATCACAATGGAACAAAATATTGCAATACAGTTATTTTCCTGAGCTGCCATGCTACTGCGGTTGACTCGCTTATGATGGTTAAAAAATATGTGTACGATAAAAAACTAATTACTATCGAAGAGTTACGTGATGCAATTCTCAACGAATGGCAGGGGTACGAAAGGCTTCGTGACATGCTTTATAACGACCACGAAAAATACGGAAACGACATCGATAGCGTTGACGGTATCGCAGTGGAGGTGCTCAAGCATTTTGCAAATGTTGTTACAAGTCGCAAAAACACAAGAGGCGGTCATTTCGTGGCAAACGGTGAATCCATAACACGTTCTCACAAATGGGCTTCGAAATGCGGAGCGATGCCTGACGGACGCCGTCGCGGAGACTTGCTTTCCAAGAATATGAGCGCTTCTATCGGGCAGGACAGACGAGGAATAACCGCGCATATAAAGTCGGCAACCAAGATAGACGCTACAGACTATGCCTACGGATGTCCGTTTGACTATACGCTCCATCCTTCAGCGGTTAAGGGTGATGACGGACTTATGGCAATGCTTGGACTTCTTCGCACATTTATGAAGCGTGGCGGTTATGCATATCAGGGATGCGTCATTGATGCGCAAACTCTTAAGGATGCGCAGAAGCATCCCGAGAAATATCCAAATTTGCAGGTTAGAATAAGCGGCTGGAGCTGGTATTTCACTCAAATGGAAAAGAAATTTCAGGATGAATATATCAAAAGAGCAGAATTGATGGAATAAAATGTTTAAATTCAAACGAGAGGGGGGTAAGCCTTGGATTCATTTTTTAAGAAAAAACGCAACGTCGTTTTCACTGCGATTTTTTATACGTTTCTGTGGGGCTGTGCTTTCCCCCTCGTAAAGATATGCTTGCAGGCATTTCAGATAGCCGATACAGACAATATGTCAAAGTGCCTTGTCGCAGGTATCCGTTTTTTCATTTCAGGCGTGCTCGCGCTTTTGTGGTGCACACTTGCCGAGGAGGAAAAACTCCGTATAAAGCATAGAGAAATCAAAACTATTCTCATATACGGAATTCTTTCCACCTCACTGCAGTACGCATTTACTTACATAGCTCTTTCGCGCATCGACGGCTCTAAGGGAGCGGTTTACGACCAGCTCTGCGTTTTTATAATCGTGCTTGCAGGGGGACTGTTCTTTAAAGAGGATAAGCTGACAAGTCGGAAAATTTTCGGTTGCATTCTGGGATTTCTCGGAGTTATGACGATAAATCTTGACGGTTTTTCATTCAGCTTCAACCTTGGCGGTGAGGGAATTATGATTCTCGCTGTTATTTGTCAGACGGTGGCTTATTTCGTTGCAAAGGGAACTGCCGGTTCAATTTCCGCTCCAAAGCTTGTCGGATACGGTCAGCTTACGGGAGGTATACTGCTGGGCATATTTTCCGTTATTGCCGGTGGAAGAATACGTGTGTTAAATTCGACGGCGATTTTTTCTCTTTTGGGACTTGCGGTTATTTCCGCGGCGGCGTATATACTCTCGCTTATGCCGCTTAAGTATTTTCCCGCATCTGAAATCTCGTCGTTTAACCTTTTGATAACGGTCTTCGGAGTCGTTATGTCAGCCGTTATTCTGAGTGAGGACGTCTTTAAGTGGAATTATCTCATATCCTTGCTTCTCATAAGCTTAGGCATAATTCTTATAAATTCGGTTAAAGGACTACATGTTAGAAAGGAAGAGATAAAATGAAGGGTTGCATATTTGATATAAAGCATTTCGCCGTTCATGACGGACCCGGAATACGTACAACCGTATTTTTCAAAGGTTGTCCCTTGAGATGCCTGTGGTGTCATAATCCGGAGGGGATTTTTCGTAAAACACAGCTTGGATACGTAGAAAAAAATTGTACGCATTGCGGCAGATGCGTTGCGATGTGCCCTACGGGAGCGCAGTATATTACCAAGGAAAACACACATGCCTTTGATAGAGAAAAATGCATAAAATGCGGTAAATGTACTCAGGCTTGTTACGGTAAAAATCTGACACTCTACGGTAAGGAAATGACCTCTGATGAGATAATCTGTGACGTTATGCAGGACGAGGACTTTTACTCTTCGTCAAACGGCGGCGTAACTCTCTCGGGCGGAGAATGTCTTCTCCAAGCGGATTTTTGCAGAGAGTTGCTTATGAAGCTTAGGAAAAAGGGAGTACATACAGCGGTTGATACCTGCGGATTCGTTCCTCATGAGTCGTTTGATAAGGTCATACCTTTTACGGATTTGTTCTTATACGATTTCAAGGCGTTTGATGAAGATTTGCATATTAAGTGCACAGGCGTGTCAAATAAAATCATACTTGAAAACCTTAGATATCTCGATGGAAAAGGCTGTAAAATAGAGATAAGAATACCTTTTGTTCCCGAATACAATTCGGGACAGGTGGAAAAGATAGGTCTGTTTTTGAAAGAACTGAAAAACATAGTAGGCGTGAGAGTTTTGGCATATCATAATTATGCTTCGAGTAAATATAAATCTCTTGATATGACGGACACCTTGCCGCAGCTAATTCCTTCGGAAGAAGAAATAAGAGAAGCAAAAAATATAATTTCCGGATGCGGATTAAAAGTTTTGGAATAAGTCGCAAAAGCATACCGTATCTCAGAACAATAAAACAAAAGGGATGTTCTGTGAACAAACACGGTGCATCTCTTTTTTGACAAGCGAGCTTTTGAAAAATATAAGGTTGAAGAAAATTAACGAGATAATAAATATTTTTCAAAGCACTTGACATATCTTATATAAAATGATATACTTATACGGCACGGTTCTTTATTGTAGCAATATTATTATGCGACGGCGTGTTCAGCCCGAAGGGGCGCGCGGTTAGAATAAAAAGTGATGTTTCTAGCATAGCAATTTAACAATTTAATACTTTCGAGGTGTAGCGCAGCTGGTAGTGAACGAAATAAAAACAGTTAATAAC
>JAZRLJ010000179.1:0-5063 GCA_045646755.1 Eubacteriales bacterium
GTATATACATACGTTGTAATTTCCAAACAGGTCAAAGCAAAGCTGAGAGAGAGGCTCGCCCACTGCGTATCCCGCGGTATTTACGGACGCGAATATACCGAGAGCCTCGTTAAAGCGCTTTTCACCGAAGAGCTCGCGAGCATATATAGGAAGCATTATCGTCTCAAGGGGCAGAGCGAGTGCAGCAAATGCGGTGTAAGCGTAAGCTAAGGGAATATTTGCGGTTTGCGAAACGATAAAGAGAAGTATTACGGATATCATGGAAGACATATAACATATGGTAGAGGTGTGTCTTACACCGAGTCTGTCATAGATAAATCCTACGCCGAATTTCGTAAAGAAGAGGAAGAGAGAAGAAAGGCTGAGGATATTCGTTACTGTATCCATAGACATTCCGGAGTCCTGGAAGAGCGGAGCTGAAATACCGTGAACGCTCTGAAGCACCATGCCTGCGGAAAAAATGAAGAATGCAGCGGGGTAGAGATAAGGCGTTTTAAGAATAGCTTTGTAATCGGGCTTCTGCTTTTTTGCTGTTGTGCCTTCTTTTACGTCTACGCCTTTAGGCGCGCTTCTAAAGAAAATCATAATAAGCAGCATAACCGCAGCAAGAATTATTGCAACGAGGCGGTATGCGTTTTTATAAGCAAAAACCTCTTTTTGAATGATAGGAGAAAGAATCTGGAGAGCTATAGCTGCGCCGATGCCGTTAGAGGCAAGAGCGAGTCCCATAATAGTTCCTTTGTTTTTCTTGCACCATTTGTTTACAACCGCTCCAACCATCGTGGTCGTAGTGAAAGAAAAACCGAGACCGAGGAGAACGCCTCCGACACAAAGAATGAAAGCGTTAGGAGCGAAAGAGAAAACGAGCATTGAGGAAATGAGAGATATAAAACCTGCGCAAATAAGCTTCTTCGGTCCGAATTTATATATAAGCGAACCAAAAAACATATTAACTATTGCGGTCGTAATATATCTTGCGCTGTTGCTCAGTGAAAATGCGCTCCTCGTAATGCCGAGCGCTTCAGTAACGGCTACTATAAAAATGCTTCGGGGAGAGCTGCAAAAGCCGAGCGTTGTAAATACCATAATACAGCAAAGAGCTATTATTACGTACTTGTAATCAAATTGAAATTTCTTTTTTTCCATTGTTTAACCTCTGATATTGACATTTTACAGAGCATAGTATATAATATTTTATGATACTTTTCAAGGCAAAAAGGGTCAAAAATAGTAAAATCGTTCAAAAAAGAGGGGTTATGCTTAACGAAATATATAACAGTGCTGACGGCAGTATGCTGGCAGATTATATGAAGGGCTTTATTGCACCGAAAAAGGAAAGTGAAATCCACTGTCATGAGGAATATGAGTTTTTGCTCATAGTTAACGGTGAAATAACGTATGCAGACAATAATGGCGTAATAAAGATGAGCGGAAAGAGCGTTGTTTTTACAAAGGCGCATGACGTACATAACCCATGGGCATCATCTGAGCTTATGTATGAGCGATACCGAATAGCATTCAGTGCAGAGGCTTTTCGCGGAATGGATTTCCCGGAAGAAATTGCCCGTCTTACCTCTACCTCATATAAGAAGAATATTTCAGATGAGGATTTTTCTGAGCTTTTCGTTTACTTTAAAGGAATATACGACAGTATCAAGAGTGGAGAGGCAGACCGTCTTACAGAGAAAAATTATCTTATTTCCGCACTTTCAAAGGGAAAGAGAGCATTGCCGAGAGAGAGGGAAAACGAGAAGCATTATATAGAAGATGTTATTGAGTATATTAAGGAGCATTATAGCGAGCGTATAGGATACGAGGACCTGGCGGCGAGGTTTTTCGTCAGCCGAGGAAAGCTTATATACGATTTTAAAGCTTATGCCAAGATGAGCGTGCTTGAGTTTATCACTATAACGAGAATAGAGGCAGCAAAGGCTCTTCTAAGCTGTGGCTATTCGGTAAGCTCGGCATCCGAGCAGTGCGGATTTTCCTCGCCAAGCTATTTTATAAAGGTTTTTACACAGATTACCGGAACAACACCGCTGAAATTCCAAGTCAGATTTTTACAGAAGAACGGTTAGGCAGCAGAATGAAATACTATATTTTTAACAAACCGCGCGGTTGTATTACCGCAAGACGCGACGAGCGTCATAAGACGGTTATGGATTATTTTCCCGAAGATATGAGAGATAAGATTTTTCCTATAGGAAGACTTGATAAGGATACCGAAGGAATGCTTATATTTACAGACGACGGAATGCTTTTTTTCGACCTTATGCAACCCGGAAAAAAGGTGAGTAAAACCTATTTCTTCTGGGCAAAGGGCACTATAACCGACGAAAAGGTAAAGGAGCTTGAGGCAGGAGCTGCAATTTACCCGGATAAGAGCATACTTACCTCACCTGCAAGACTGCAAATTCTCGAAATAAAAACACTCGCGGAAATAAAGCATCTGCTCAGCGAAGAGGACGAAAAGCTTACCAGAAAGAAAGGAGAAATCCCTGTATTTTCAGGGCTTCTGACCATAACCGAGGGAAAAAAGCACCAGGTCAAGCGTATGATAAAATATGCTGGTTCTAAAGTGGTATATCTTAAAAGAGTTGCCATAGGTTCTCTTACTCTTGACGAAAATCTGAAAATCGGGGAATATCGCGCATTAACCGACGAGGAGCTCTCAAAATTAAAAAGGAACGGAGATTAAAAATCCGTTCCATTTCTGCTTTTCATAGTTCTCTCTATTATTCTGTCGCTGTCTCTCTTCGCGATAGAATCTCTCTTGTCATATAGCTTTTTACCCTTGCAGAGTCCTACCGCCATCTTTACGTACGAGCCCTTGAAGTAGAGCGAGAGGGGAACAAGAGTATATCCCTCTCTCGAAATAAGTCCCGTCAGCTTCATAATCTCTTTTTTATGCATAAGAAGCTTTTTTGGACGTAAGGGATCGCGGTTAAATATGTTGCCGTGATCGTACGGACTTATATGTACGCCGAGGGCAAACATCTCGCCCCCGTCTATCTCGCAGTATGAATCCTTGAGGTTGACGGCTCCCGCTCTCAGCGACTTTACCTCAGTACCGAAAAGCTCAACGCCTGCCTCGTAAACCTCTTCAACAAAGTAGTCGTGTCGGGCTTTTCTGTTATCGGCTATAGTTCTGTTTTCGTTCTTTTTTTCAGACATAAAGCCCTCCTTAAATGAATTTATACTATATGATAGCATATTTTTCTTGTAAAATCAATATTTCATGAAAAAATGCTTGAAACAAGCTCTAAAGCTTTGAATTTTACATTGTATCCGTTTTTTGAAATAAGCACGTATTCGTTTTCGTTATACTTTTTTACCGCATCATCCTTAGGAGCTGTTTCCGTAGCTATGTCAAGGCATAGGGGAGGGTACATGACGCACCACCAGTTTTTACCTTCGCCCTCACCGATTATAATTCTCAGAGAGGTGTAATATCCCTTGGGGAGAGTAAAATCCTCGTATTCCCTCGTGTCGTACCACTCCTCGCTTAAGGTGGCGCTTACCTTATACGAATATCCGTATTCTTTCACCCTTTCTTCTGCAAATCTCTCGATTTCGGGAATCAGCGCATTCAGGTGCACCTTTGCCTCTTCCGTGGAGTCGAATCCTCCAAGTTCTTTGGAAAATTCGCTTAGTATATCGTCTCTTATTTTAAACTTTAGCTTCTGGTCGTCATCAGAGTCTGAATTTGCAAGAATATGTAATCTTACAGTATCCTCGTAGATTGCGCCCTCAGCCTCTGTCGGTATTACCGCGATAATAAGAGTCACGCACAGTATAAGCAATGAATACATAGTTATTCTTTTCATTTGTTTGTTCCTTTCTTTTTTGTGTGCTATATTATTTGACGGAAAAATGCAAATTATTCTTAGAAAGAAAAAATATTTTTCTTAAAATTTCACATAAGGACTTGCATTTTTTAAAAAGATATTATATAATAACTTATACTGTGACGGAAGAATATTTTGCGTAAGGTCATTCAGAGAGATTGCGGTTGGTGTGAGCAATTGTCGTAGCGCAGATTTCCGCTTCCCGAGTATTCGGCGAGGAGTCGAGGGCAGGGCGCCCTTACCGCCTGTGAAGCGGCATGGCGATAAGTTATGCAATTTGGGTGGCACCACGGAGTTATTCGTCCCATTTCGGACGGAGACTCTTTTTTTATTTTATAAACAAACCGTAAGGAGAAAATAAAATGCTTGACATTAAATTTTTAAGAGAAAATCCCGAAATCGTAAAGGAAAATATCAAAAAGAAGTTTCAGGATTCAAAGCTCCCTCTTGTTGACAAGGTAATTGAGCTTGACGAAGCTCTCAGACAGAATAAGAAGAGAGCAGACGACCTCAGAGCTAACAGAAACAAGGTTTCCAAGTCCATAGGCGCGCTTATGGGACAAAAGAAGTTTGCTGAGGCTGAGGAAGCGAAAAAGCTCGTAGCAGAGCAGGCGGCAGAGCTTGCAGAGTGCGAGAAGAATGAGGAGAAGCTTACCGAAGAGGTTAAGAATATAATGATGATAATTCCCAACATCATCGACGAGTCCGTTCCCGTAGGTAAGGACGATTCCGAGAACGTTGAGGTTGAGAGATTCGGCGAGCCCGTAACTCCCGATTTTGAGATTCCTTATCACACCGATATTATGGAGAGATTCTGCGGTATAGACCTCGACAGTGCAAGACGCGTTGCAGGAAATGGTTTCTACTATCTTATGGGTGATATTGCAAGACTTCATTCTGCGGTTATCTCTTATGCGCGTGACTTTATGATAGAGCGCGGATTTACCTACTGCGTTCCTCCCTTTATGATTCGCTCTAACGTTGTAACCGGCGTTATGTCCTTTGCAGAGATGGACGCTATGATGTATAAGATTGAAGGCGAGGACCTTTACCTTATAGGTACAAGCGAGCACTCAATGATAGGTAAATTTATTGATACTATTATTCCTGAGGAAAAGCTTCCACAGACACTTACAAGCTATTCACCCTGCTTCCGTAAGGAAAAAGGTGCTCACGGTATTGAGGAACGCGGCGTTTATCGAAGTCGGAGGCCAA
>JAZRLJ010000180.1:0-8358 GCA_045646755.1 Eubacteriales bacterium
CTTTTCCGAAGGAGAGAGAAGGGCGGAAATATCAGCGGAATGATAATCGTTGACGGGGCGGACAAGTATGAGCTTGAAATCTTCAAAAAACGTCTTGAGCTCTTTCTTCTCGACCTTCACAGATGCTATGCAAGACCGAGAAATGAAGTCGCCTCGCGCCGTGATGCCGAGTTTAAGTCTGTACGCGACTTCCTTGTGAAAAATATCTCTGAAAACCTGTCGGCCGAGGAGATAGCTGAGAAAAATTCTATATGCCTTTCAAAGCTAAAACAGATTTTCAAGGAACGAGGCGGAGCAAAAAGCTTCTTTACCATTCTGAAAATTGAGCGTTCAAAGGAGCTCATAGCCGAGGGGAAAATGAATTTTACCGAAATATCCGACTTTCTTGGATTTTCTTCTCTTCATTATTTTTCAAAGACCTTTAAAAAGCTTACGGGAATAACTCCGTCGGAATATGAAAAAGGAAAGGGAATTTTCTATTAAAAACAAAAAGGAAGCAGACGAAAAGTTGCTTCCTTTTTTATTATGTAATATATAGTTTACTTTTTGAGCATTTTTAGTATGGTTAACTTGTATTTTGAATGACTGTCAAAGAATCCTAGTCTGTCAGCCTCTTCGTATAAGCAGTAAGCTTTGTATTTGTCAGACTGTACGCCTCTGTCAAATTCGTAGAGGCAGGCGAGAGTATATATCGCCTTAGGGTTTGAGAGCTCTCTTGCCGCCTCGAGATAACCTGCCGCCACGTCGAATTTTTTGTTATAAATAAGTCTCATAGCGGCAGAATAGAACTTCTTTGAGTATGCTTTTTTCTTATTTTCTATAAGACGCTTAGCTTCGCCTTTTGCTCTTGTCTCGCCGCGTCTGTCTGCAATTTTGAATACTTTTAACGCCTTTTTAAAGTTGAATTCCGTACCGAAGCCGTAAGCGTAGCAGAGGCCGAGCGGGAAATACGCACCCTCCACGTCTTCGTCTGCCGCGCTCTTCCATAGTGAAAACGCCGCGCCTCTGTTCGCTTTCGTACCGAGTCCTACTGCGTACGCTTCGGCAAGCAGAAGCTTTCCGCGAGGGTGACCCATAGCGGCGCTTGCAATTCTGTTTTTGAAGGACTCGGCAGGGTTGTTTCTTTCGCTTTCTATCGCTTTTCTATAGAATTCTTCGCGCAGAGCAATTATTTTATCTGCCTTTTCTCTTGCCTCAGTGTCGCCCATTGCGGCCGCCTTGAGATAACAGTCAAGAGCTGTTGGGATGTTTCTGTCAGAAAATTCACGTGTATTGTATATGTCGCCGAGAAGTCCAAAAGCATCGCGTATTCCAAGCTCTCCTGCTTTTTCTAAGAATTTTGCCGAAACGGAAAGACTTTTTTCTGCGTGAATTCCCTCGTAATATATTCTGCCGAGAGTCATATATGCCTTAGCGCTTCCGACTGCCGCAGCGCGACTGAGAGCTCTTATTGCTTCCTCTGCGTTTTGCTTTGTTCCATAGCCTGAGAGCAGCATATCGCCAAGCTCTGCGCCCACTTCTGTTTCGCCGTTTTCAAAGAGATAGGAGGTGAGGTAAAATATCGGGTGAGAGAATCCGTGAAGTCTTGCTTTTCCTATGAGATTTTTTGCAAGAGCTCTTCTGTCACTTATAGATATGTTCGGAGGCTCAGACGGCTTTACTCCTCTTAGTCTGAACGATAGCTTGAAGGCGTAAAGGGGAGGAAAGGTGAGCTTGTCAAGATACCATTTAGCGAATTCGGGGCGTGTCGGAAGGTCCTCACCCTTATAATATCTCTCTGCGAGAAAAACTATCGCGTCAGTGTCATCTGCGCTTGCAGCGAGATAGGAATAATGGTTGCAGAAATCAAGCTCGCCTCGTTTGAGATGGCTTTTTGCCGCATCAAGATATGCGTGAGGATGCCCGAGGAACGCGGAGAATTCAAGCCAGAAACGGCTCGCTTCCTCGTTTATTCTTCCGAGAAGAACCGAATATTTGTAAGCAGAGAAGGGGTCGAATTTTTCAGCAGCTCTTTTGTAGAAATCCATCGCTGCATTGACGTCCTCCGCTGTCCCGTCGCCTCTTTCCAGTATTTTAGCCCATTCGCGCTCTCCCTCGGTATCTCCGAAGTCTGCAAGAATATGGTATCCCTCGGTTACGGTTTCTGTTTCTTTATTCAGCTTTGCCGTTTCTATACTTTCTCTTATGAGTGAAATGTCCCTCTCGTCGAGTGCTATGGGAGTTTTGCATGAGGGACAGTATTTTGAAATATACGAGCCCTCGTATCCACAGCTTTTGCACAAAATCATTTTTGTCCCTCCGTTGTTTTTTTTCTTCCTTTTATTTATTTTACATTACACGCACTTTTTTGTCAAGGAATATAAATATTTTCATCACAACAGGAAAAGATATAAAAAACATGAAAAGGAGAGTTTTTTCGTATGATGTTTGGAAAAAGCGAGAAAAAGCGCGGATCATTATCATCTGTTCTTATGGTTGGAGCTCTCGCAGTAGTGGGAGTTGCGAGTATAACGAATAAGGGCAAGAAGCTTGTCAATAACCTCGTAAGTAAATGCAAAAATATGGTTAATAAAAAAGATGAAATAATGTAATCATAGTAAAAAACGAGGATGCTTGGCTACACGCTCAGCATCCTCTTTTTTTGTTATTAAATTTCGGGAATTTCCATCGCGGTCTGCTCGTTGTATATCTCGCCGACCTTTGCGATATTTGTCTTCTTGTAAGAAACTTTTGTTGAGATTTCTCTGTAAGAAACAGAGCGTCTTATCTTTCTTCTGAAGCAACCGCGTTTTTGTACGTTAGTCTTTTCGTCGGGAAGGCCGAGAGCGACGATTTCGGTTTCGTTTTCGGTCTTCTTATCAAGGATATAAAATCTCGAAACTCTGTATTTAACCTGCTTTTCGCTCTTTATGAGATCGTTTTCTGTCTCGGTAGCAATGAACTTTGTGAGTTCAGCTCTGTATACGTAGAGAGAATTCTCGTCGTAATCACGAATCTTCGTTACGTTGAAGAGAAGCTTCTTGAGGTTTCTTCCGTCTGCATCTACTCTGTAGAGAGAAGCTGCATTCTTATCCTTGCCTACCGGCTCGCGACGGAGGAAGTAGATAAAGTCGCGGTTAATCACGAGGTTAGAGACGTCGACGTCGTCAATTATAGCTCTGTCATACGTTCCGTCATTATCTACAACGTGAAGAATAGCGTTGCTGTCGAAGTAGTAGATATGAGATGCGGACATAGAAACGATATAGCATACGTCAGAGGCAACGGCTGTCATAATCTTTCCGTCACAGCTCATCTTGAAAAGGGTGGTGTTTCTGCCCTTTCCTCTGAAGAGATAAATCCAGTTTTCGTAGGAAGCGAAAATCTCTCTGATGTCGTCTATAAGCTCAAATCTGTCAGAGCCCTCGAAATTGTTAGAGATTATGGTGGAGTGCTTCTTGTTTCCTACCTTGTAGTAAGCTCTGTTGCCGAGAGTGGTGAAATAATCAAAGACGTTTGCTTCAATGAGAGTTGTCGAATCAGTCGTGAGATTGTAGGAGAAGAGCATCTTATTATACTCGTTGGGATCCCACGTTGTATAGATTACGTTATCACCGACAACGCTGTGAATATGACAGTCGTCGCCGAGGACTGCGGTCTTCTTTCCGGTCTTAAGGTCGCAGACTCTGAAGGTAGGAGTGCTTCCGTTGGGGTACGCGATATAGAAGAGACGGTTGTCATAGCACTCGGTTATATCTACTAATCTGTCTATTTCAACGCTGACTGCGTTGGCTATGGTGTCAACCTTGAGAAGAGAAAAGTTATTCTTAGTATCGGTGAGATAATCGGGCTTTCTCTTGAATATAGAGAAGAATGCGCCAAAGCATCCTCTGCTTACGGGATTGAATGCCGGAAGCTTCTTTCTGATATAGAAAGCGGTTTTGTCGGAATTCCAATAGAACTTATCCCTGGGATAAGAATCTACAGTGCCGCGGTCAAGCTCGGTTTCGATACGTGTAACCACGTCGTAGCTGCAAAGACTTCTGTTCTTCTTTATGTAGAATATCTTGTTGCCGTAGTAAGCGAGAAGGAAGGATATTCCGCTGACGCAAGCTGGCTCAAACGTTCTGCCGTCAACAACCTCGTACAGCGCGACGGTAGGACCTACGCCCTTAATCGGAATTTTAGGAACCTCGGGCTTCTTCGTGCTGTCGCTTTCCTCGACGGATACCTCTTCTTCAAGAGGCTTGTCAACGTTGAATACGGGAGCCGCTACCTTCTTGAGTATGAAATGCTTACCCGCAAATTTTACAAGCTTTGAATCAAAATCAAAGAATTCGTTTATTTTGCTAACGTATTCATCAGCGTCGCGGTATCCTCTTATAGCCTCGAAGAGAGTGAGCGCATTCGCTTTGTTCTTCTGAGTTTCGAAGAGAGTCTTAGCTTTCTCGTAGGTAGCCTCAGCGTCAATTCCACTCTTGTGAAGCTCCTTGTTTATCTGACGGTCAAGTGAACTCTTAACTATCTTTATGACGGGAAGTTCCTTGATGGAGGAAAAGTCGTGAATTCCCGCAGTGTAAAGCTCTGCAGCCTCGTTGAATCTTGTCTTGAGCTCCTTAATAGCTTCCTCGCTCTCGCCAAGTCTTTTTGCATATTCAATATCTGCCTTGAGTGCATCAAATATTTCTTCAACAGAGTTCTTTATCTCTTCGGTGATGGCAGAGTAGAGCGTATATGTCGAGTTTATCTCGGGAGTTACCTCTCCCTTGTAAAGCTCCATAAGCTCAGCCTCAATAGCTGAAAGAGCCTCGAGTTTTTTAAGGAAAGGAGTTATTCTGCTTTCAAAATCAAGTATCCAGGAGTCAGAGGCGTCGCCAAACTTAACTCTTATTTTGGTAACAAGCGCCTCGATTTCAGGAATTGAAATAACAGCGGTGCGCTTGTAGGTTTCCCAGTCGTAGCCCTTGAAGAAGTTTTCAAGGTAAACCAGAGCTGCAACGGGGCTCTCAATTTCCATAGCGTAGTTACAGTTGCAGTCGGTATTGACAGCGGTCAGAATTTTATTTGCATCAATTACCGAGGAGCAGTAAGGACATTCAACAGCCTCTCCGTTTTTGCTATAGTAGAGCGGACCTCTGCATACAGGGCAGCTTCCTTTGCCCTCGTCACACGTTACCTGAAAACGTGATTCGTTTACAGAAACCGCATAGTTCTTTTTCATTTGTTTTCCTCCTGAAAGTAGGTATGTAAAATTTTATTATCAACTGTGAAATTACGGATAATCCACGCCTCCGTTTGGCGGATGGCATCTCGCAACACGGTAGATTCCTTTAATAAGTCCGATTACAATGCCGTATTTTTTGATAGCCATTATCATATAGGTGGAGCAGGTGGGCTCGAATCTGCACTGCTCTCTCATTGATATCGGTGCAAACGCCTTGTACATCAGCACCGCTCCGATTAAAAATTTCTTCGTGCAAAAATAGGTGATGAGTATAGCCGCAACGAGACTCGTTACCGAGACAGCCTTGCTCAAATCACGGAGCAAAAACGAATAGATAATCCACGCGGCAGAAACGATAACGGGCGGCAGAAAAAAATATCTGAAAAGGTCGATTATCCTGATTTCTCTTATCTGCTTCCGCATTTAAATACACCTTTGCGTTTTAAAATTACCATTAAGCACCGACACCGAAAGTCAGCAAAAGGGCATAGTAACCCTATAATACATTTATTTTAACAAAATAATAGCATTATGTCAATATCTTTTAATAAAAAAACGCGCTTTTGAAAAAATAAATTTCAGGGTAAAGACGGTAAACGATGGAAAGAGATTTTGTGTTGACTTTTTTTCGTACGTCTGCTACAATGGTGAAAAGCAAAGGGGGATTTATATGAAAATTTCAACCGAAATAGGCTCTGCGTCCAAGCTTGTGGGTGAGGAAAAAGCTGTTGAGTTAGTTGCGAGAGCAGGATTTGACGCGTGGGATTTTTCCATGTTCAGTATGTGCAAGTACGATTACGTAAAAAGGCAATTTATCAAAAGCGACCACGTGCTTGCCGGAAATGATTATCTGAAATTTGCGAGAAGGCTTCGTCAGATAGGACTTGATAACGGTATAGTGTGTAATCAGTCGCACGCGCCGTTTCCCACTTACTGCGCCGAGATACGCGCGCACTACAAAAGGGCGATAGAATGTACCGCTGAGGCGGGCGGTGAAATCTGCGTAATACACCCGGATAACTATAAGTGCGCAGAGGAAAACGCAGAGATATACGAGGAGCTTCTTCCGTTTGCAAAATCCTGCAAGGTTAAAATAGCTACCGAAAACATGTGGTGCTGGGATAAGGAAAAGGATATAGCGTCTCGGGCTGCTTGCTCGCATCATGACGATTTTGTAAAGCATATCGACCTGGTAGGCGACGATTTCTTTGTTGCCTGTCTTGATATAGGTCACGCAGAAATGGCAGGGCTCAAGACTAGCGCAGTAGAGTGCATAAAGGCTCTCGGATATAGACTTCAGGCACTTCATATTCATGATAATGACCTTAGGCTTGACTCTCATCAGATACCGTTTTCGATGAAGATTGATTTCGGCAAGATAGTTAAAGCACTTCGTGAAATTGACTATTCAGGAGATTTCACCCTTGAGGCTGACAGGTATCTTGAAAGCTTTACTGCAGGTGATAACACGAAGACGCTTGAAGGATTGAAAAAACTTGCCGGGTCGGCAAAAAGACTTCGCGAAATGTTCAACACTTGAGTTAAAAACAGAGAAAATACAGGGAAAATGTAAAGTTAAGTTTTCGTTTTTCTCTGTATTTTCATTTTTGCATCGTGAAATGCGGGCAAAAGCAAGGTATACTTTTTGCTAAATTCAAAACAAAAAACGCCCGTTTTTGTTCCAAAGGACAAAAGACAACATATACAAAAAATATCAAAACCATTTGTATATTTTGTAAAAAAATAGTATATTAACACCAATTATCTTGACTATCATAATTTTTTATGTTATATTATTATATGCAAAGTGGCGTGTTTTATCTGATGCCCCGGTTGTGCGTCTTGGTCGGAGGTGCATTTCGGTGGATCGTCTCTTCGGCGCAAATCTGCCGAAAGCAGTATCAGGACTGCATAACACTTTACACCCCTTCCCGCGAGGGGCATCACAGCGGAAAAATAAAAAAACAAAAACAATTTTTTAAGGAGAAAAAAATGAAGAAGAGAATTTTTTGCTTGTCTATGGCAATTCTTATGCTTCTCGGCACAGTGCTTAGCTTTGCCTCCTGTACTGGTGGAACAACTCCCCCTCCGGCCCCCGGTCCCAGTGGCAATACCTGTACGGAGCACGTTGATAAGCGTCACGACGGTGAGTGTGACGACTGCGGCGAGGCTGTAGAAGTTGTTCACGTAGACGACAACCACGATGGCAAGTGTGACGTTTGTAAGGCAAAGGGTCTCAAGGTTGATCACGTTGATGCTAACGGTGACTACGAGTGCGACGTTTGTAAGGCAATCGTTAAGCATAACTGCGTTGACGAAAATCCCGTAGACCTTACCTGCGATATTTGCGGTCAGAGCATTGAGGTTGGACCTCACGACTGTATCGATGAAGATTTCGATACTCTTTGTGACCGTTGCTTTGATGAAATGCCTGTTCCTAAGTGCGATCAGTGTATCGATGGGGTGACTGATAACATCTGTGATATCTGCGGAAGCGAAGTTGACTGCGATCACGATGATGCTGACTCCGACACTTTCTGTGACTTTTGCGAATGCTATGTAGCTCCCACGAAAGAGGAGATTAATTTCACTAACAAGTGGAACAAGACTCAAATCGTTATGCAGCTTACTAAGAATACTAACGGTGAAGAGCTTTACGCTGTTGCCGATAAGTACCTTTCCGGTGAGCTTGATGACGGTGGAGATGTGTCTAAGGAAGTTAGAAAAAGAAACCTTGCAGCATATAACAAGACTAACGTTGAGGTTGTATACAACTACTACGGTGACACCGCAGCTTACGGTTGGGGTAAGACCATAGCTCTTATTGAGAAGGACGTTACCACAGGTGGCGACGAAGCTCCTGACGTTTACGTACTTTTTATTTACGATATGGTTGGTGCTTCTCTTAAGGGTTGCTTTGCAAACCTTGTTAGCACCGCATCCAGACCCGGCAACTACTTCGAGTTCAACGAGGTAATAACCAGCGATGCTGATGAAGAACAGAAGAAAGCTCAGGTTGCTTACCTTGAAAGCATCGGTTACATGTACAACTACATGGAATCTCTTACTCTTGCTCCCGGCAAGAAGATGTACGTTCTTTCCTCCGACTACTTTATTGACATGGTTCGTGCATTCTTCTGTATCCCCGTAAGCAT
>JAZRLJ010000181.1:0-11202 GCA_045646755.1 Eubacteriales bacterium
TAACGGAACCGTCCAGAACGCGGAGGGAACGCTGAACTTCAACAGTGAAGTCAACGTGACCGGGGGTGTCAATGATGTTAACTCTGTGGGTGGGGTACTGGTTAGCGGAACCACTCCACTGGCAGGTGGTAGCAGCGGAGGTAATGGTGATACCTCTCTCCTGCTCCTGTGCCATCCAGTCCATCGTAGCGGCACCGTCGTGAGTCTCACCTATACGGTGAGTTTTACCGGTATAAAAAAGGATTCTCTCGGTTGTGGTAGTCTTACCGGCGTCGATGTGCGCCATGATACCGATATTTCTGGTATGCTCAAGCGAATATTCTCTGGGCATTTGAATCTATCTCCTTCTTTATAACGATTAGAATCTGTAGTGTGCAAAAGCCTTGTTTGCTTCTGCCATCTTGTGAGTGTCTTCCTTCTTCTTGAAAGCTCCACCCATGCCTGCCTTAGCGTCCATTATCTCGCCGGCAAGTCTCTCAGCCATGGTCTTTTCACCGCGGCTTCTGGAATAGTTGATTATCCAACGGAGACCGAGTGTCTGTCTGCGCTCTGCGCGAACCTCCATAGGAACCTGATAGTTAGAACCACCTACACGGCGAGCCTTAACCTCAAGTACGGGCATTACGTTCTCGAGAGCAGCTACGAATACGTCAAGCGCGTTCTCTCCGCTCTTAGCTTCGATCTGTGCGAATGCGTCGTAAACTATCTTCTGAGCAACACCCTTCTTACCGTCATACATAATGTTGTTGATAAGCTTGGTAACAAGCTTGGAATTGTACAACGGATCAGGCAATACGTCTCTCTTGGAAATTTGACCTCTTCTAGGCACTGTACTTCCCTCCTTCATTAGATTATGATATCATAGGTACTCGAATATTTCATTCGTAAGTGCTCGATTTGCGATTTATGATTTTAGAAAATCTATACCATCACAGCACGTGAGCACATTTGGTCCAAAGTGTACCTTTACAATTATTTCTTCGGACGCTTTGCTCCGTACTTGGAGCGACTCTGTTTACGGTTCGCAACACCCTGAGTATCAAGTGTACCACGAATAATGTGATAACGTACACCGGGCAAGTCACGTACACGTCCACCGCGGATAAGAACAACAGAGTGCTCCTGGAGATTGTGTCCGATACCGGGAATGTAAGACGTAGCTTCCATTCCGTTGGTAAGTCTTACTCTGGCGATCTTACGAAGAGCCGAGTTAGGCTTCTTGGGGGTTACGGTAGTAACCTTGGTGCAAACTCCTCTTTTCTGCGGTGCGCTAAGGTTTGTCGCCTCGTTGCGAAGTGCGTTAAAGCCCTTCTGAAGCACGGGGGACTTAGACTTGTAAGCCTTGTCCTGACGACCTTTCTTAACGAGCTGGTTAAAGGTTGGCATGATTTTCCTCCTTCTTCTTATATTTCTACAAATCTAAAAATAGGCATAGGTATCCCTATTTATAAACTCGCTCCATTATTGTAACACTTTGCGGTTTGTTTGTCAATAGGTTTACCAAAAAAATTATGCGTTTTTTGTGCAGGTTTTATTTGGTTTTTTAATTTTAACGGTGAAAAGTATATATACGGAAAAAATTACGCATACTGAGTGATAAAAAGTCTCTTTTGTCTGGAAGTGAAAAAATGCCAAGGGTTTCCGTAATATGCGGAGCATACAACGTATGCAATCACTACTTATTTGAAAAATCAATAAAGAGCGTGTTGATGCAGACCTTTGAGGATTTTGAATTTATAATATGCGACGACGGCTCGACTGATAAAACCTTTGAAATGCTGACCTCGCTGAAAAAGTCCGACGGGAGAATAATACTCATAAAAAACGAGAAAAATATGGGCCTTGCCGCATCTCTCAACAGATGTATTGAAATCTCAAGAGGCGAATATATTGCCCGCCACGACTGTGACGACCTATCAGTGCCTGACAGACTTGAAAAACAAGTATCTTTCCTTGAGGAGAGAAGGGATATTTCCCTTGTCGGAAGCTTTGCCTATCTATTCAACAAGAGCGGCGTGTGGGGAAAGGCAACCTTCCCTACGGATATAAAGAAAAAGGACTTTCTCTTTTCTTCTCCGCATCTGCACGGCTCTGTAATATTCAGAAGAGACGCTCTTATTCGCGCGGGCGGCTACAGAGTGGCAAAGGAAACGAGAAGATGCGAAGACTATGACCTCTTTATGCGTATGCACACCTTTGCAAAAAGCGCAAACCTTACCGAGTATCTTTATTATTTCTGCGAGGATAAAAACACCTATAAACGCAGAAAATACCGATACAGAATAGACGAGGCAAGGGTACGACTGCGCGGCTTCAGACTGCTTGGACTTATGCCGGGCGCTTTCCTTTACGTAATAAAGCCGCTTGTCGTGGGACTCATACCCAGACGAATTTTAAACCTGGTCAGAAACAAATTTTTAAAAAGAAAAACCGCTTACGAGGACGAAGGCAACGCTTCACTGTAAACGGTGTCGGTGAATTATGATTTCAAAGATAAAAGAACACGGTTTTTTATTTTCGGAGCTTGTAAAACGCGATTTCAAAAAGAAATATAAGAGGACTTACCTCGGCATGCTATGGAGTATTATCTCCCCTCTTCTGACGCTTTTTGTTTTGACCGTCGTTTTCAAAAGCTTTTTCGGTGGGAAGACCGAGCACTATACGATATACGTTTTTTGCGGAAACATTATTTTTTCCTTTTTCAGCGACGCGACGGGAGGAGGAATGGGAGCGCTGCTTTATAACGCCGACGTCTTCTCTAAGCTAAACGTGCCGAAATATCTTTTTCTGCTATCCAGAATAGTCTCTTCGCTCATTAACTTCGGACTTACGCTTATAGTTTTTTTGATTTTCTGCGTCCTTGACGGAATAGCTGTTAACTTTAGCTTTTTAGCTCTGACTATTCCTATTATATCCCTGATAATCTTCAATATCGGAATAGGCTTTATTCTCTCCGCTATGTATATTTTCTTTAGAGATATTCAGTATCTCTGGAGTGTGTTTACAATGCTTCTTATGTATCTCTCGGCAATATTTTACACCCTCGACAACTTCTCTCCCGAGGCGCAGAGGCTCTTCCTTTTCAACCCTCTGTTCGTATATATTAAATACTTCAGAATCATAGTAATAGACGGCTCTATGCCTTCGATTAAATTCTCGCTTCTCGCCATAGGATACGCCCTTTTATCATTCATAATCGGGATTCTCATCTATAAAAGATACAAGCATAAATTCTTATATTACGTGTAGGGGGTGAGTAATAATGAATAAAGAAAACAGCTCGCTCCCCATACTTTCCTGCCAGGAAGTTTCAATAAGGTATATAACGGGCGACTTTGCTGAAATCGGCATTAAGGAATGGGTTATAAGAAAGATAAAAAGAGATTACAAGGTTACACAATTCTGGGCTGACAAAAATATAACCTTCTCGCTGGAGAGGGGGGATATGCTAGGTATAATCGGTACAAACGGCGCGGGAAAATCCACTCTCTTAAAGGCAATAGCGGGAATTATGCAGCCTACGGAGGGCAAGGTTATTTGCAGGGGAAAAATATCAGCTCTGCTAGAGCTTGGCTCAGGATTTGACGGTGACTTAACCGTAAAGGAAAACACATATCTCCGAGGCGCTATGCTCGGATATACACGAAAATTTATGGACGGCGCATATAGGAAAATTATAGATTTCGCAGAGCTTGCGGAGTTTGAAGATACTCCCTTTAAGCATTTGTCATCGGGAATGAAGTCCCGACTTGCCTTCTCCATAGCCTCTCTTGTAAATCCCGATATTCTTATTCTCGACGAGGTGCTCTCGGTAGGCGACGGAGCTTTCAAAACAAAAAGCGAGGAAAAAATGAAGGCGATAATCAAGGGCGGCGCCACCACAATACTGGTCTCTCATTCCATAGAACAGATAAAATCCATGTGCAATAAAGTGCTCTGGCTCGACCGAGGGCGGCAAATAGCCTACGGAAAAAACGTCGGTGAAATATGCGACAGATACGTAGAATTCCTATCAAAGAGGAAAGACACGGAAAATATATGAAAAAAACAACGCCTGAAGATATACGCTTCTATGGAAAGAAAGTAGTCGGACCCGTTATGCTGCCGTTTACGGAGTGGATTATAGAAGAAGCGGAAGCGAGAGGAATAAAGCGCATATACTTTCTTGCCAGAGACGGTTTTCTTCTATTTAAAATCGCAAGTAAGATATGCAAGTACAGAAAAAAAGATATAGAGTGCCGATACCTCTACTGCTCAAGGCAGGCACTGAGAAATCCGACCTATCACCTTATCGGAGATGAGGCGCTCGAGCTGCTTACCCTCGGAGGATACTACGCTACCAGAAAATCCGTCCTTCGTCGAGCACCCATAAGCGAATCTGAGTTAAACGCAGTGCTCGAAGACCTGAATGTAAAAGATGCCGATGCCACACTGTCTCCCCCGGAGCTTAAAGAATTTAAATCACAGCTTAAAGCGTCAAAGATATACAAATCAGCAGTAAACGAGGGTTCAAGGAAGGCATACGAAGCTGCTATAGGCTACCTAAAGCAAGAAGGCCTTTTTGACGAAAAAACTGTCGCCATAGCAGACAGTGGCTGGACCGGGTCTATGCAACGCTCACTCCGTCAGCTTCTTGAAAGCGACGGTTTTAATGGAAAAATAAGGGGCTTTTACTTTGGCATGTACGTATCCGGGAAGGAAAATAGGGACGGCGAATATAATACCTTTTATTTTGACGGTATGAGCGGAGCAAAGCGCAAATCAACCTTTAATAATAACCTCTTCGAATGTATGCTTTCCGCCCCTCATCCGATGACTGTGGGCTACACGCAGAGTCAAAAGGGCGACTTTTACCCTGTATTTGCACACGACGTATCCGAAGCACAGAAAGAAACAGTCCGCGCGCAGATTGAAGGGGCTCTTGAATATACGGAAGAAAAGCTTCTGCGTATGCAACCCTTTATTTACGAAAAAGAGGTAAAAAAGGTATATAAGCTGTTAAAAAGATATACCGTATATCCCTCAGAAAAATTCGCAGAGATATACGGCTCATTTGCCTTTTGCGACGACGTGACGGAGGGATATTATATTCCTCTTGCAGACAAGTCACAGAAAAAACTGCTGAAAAAATATATGCTTATTCCACGACTTATGCGAAAGCTTTTCACTCTTAAGGGGGAGAAATCCGGCGAGTTGTATTGGCCGTACGGCGTTATCGCACTCTGCCCCGCCCTGCTCCGTCCATGGTACAGATTAAACGTGAGAGCGTGGGAAATTCTCAAGGCATATCTTAAATAATCCAACAAAACTTTTACCGTCAGGAGCGCTCTATGTTAAGTAAACTCTCGCATAAGCTTTATATAAAGGTCGGGGTAAAATATCCGAAGGCTATGAGAATGTATCTGAGGTATAAAAATCACAACGAAGCATTCCATCTCAGTAACAAGAGCCTTTCGCGAAGGTATCTCTTCAGACTCATAAGGGCAGAAAGACAAAACAAGGACCTCTACCGCGTGAAGCCCCCGCTCGGAGCTTTTACCCCATATCTTACCTATGGAAAGGAAGAGAAAAAAGAAAAAAGCGAGTCGGTATATGCGGTTATCCCAGACTCAAAGCTTCTCTCAAGAAAATCCCCCGAGGAGCTTGCAAGTGAGCTTTCTGAATTTGACGTGGTTTCCTTTGACGTTTTTGACACGCTTATTTTCAGACCGTTTGCAATTCCGAGCGACCTATTCTATCTTATAGAGGCAAAAACAGAGTGCTTCAATTTTTCCGAATTAAGAATAAGGGCGGAACAAATAAGCAGAGCAAAAACCAAGAAGCCTAACTTCGAGGTGGATATTTACGATATATACGGGGAGCTTTCAAGACTGTGTCCGCTTAAAAAGGAGGACGCAGAGATAGAAATTGAGCTCGAAAAGGAGCTCTGCTACGCAAATCCGTATATGAAGAAAGTCTTTGAAATTCTGCGCTCAAAGGGACAAAAGACAGTCGTTACAAGCGATATGTATCTGCCGAGAGACGTAATAGAGAAAATTCTCAGAAAGAATGGATTTTACCCATTTGACGCTTACTATATTTCCTGTGAAAGAGGCTTCAACAAGGGAAGCGGAAAGCTCTTTGACCTTATCAAAAAGGACTTTTCAGGAAGAATCGTCCACGTCGGTGACAGTCTCGAGGCAGACGTACAGGGAGCGGCAAGAGCAAAGGTAGCATCTTATCATTATCAGCAATGCAACGCATACGGAAACCTCTACCGGCCGTCCTCTCTCATAAGTCCCGTAAGCTCTTTGTATAAAGGCATTGTAAATAATTATATGTACAACGGACTTACGGAGGGCACTGCACGTGAGGACTTTGGATTTATATACGCAGGACCCGTAGTCGCGGGATTTTGCGAATGGATAAATAAATTTTCTGCCGAAAAGTCTATCGACAAAATACTCTTTCTTGCCAGAGATATGGATATTTTTTATAAAATTTACAACCGACACTATAAGAAATTCGATAACGAATACGTTATCACCTCCCGCTTCTCTCTACAAGAAACGATAGTGAGAGATTATCCCGACGAATTCTTTCACCACACAGTAAGGGCGAGATGTGACAGAGGATATACTATAGAGCAAGCGTTTTCCGAAATCAATCTTGATTTTTTATGTGACGAATGTGAGAAATTCCATCTGCACAGAAAAGACGTAATCGTGAGCGCAAAAATGCAGAAAATAGAAAATATGTTTCTTTCCTGTATTGATAAAATTGCCGAGCATTTTAAGGAAAACGAGCTCGCAGCAATGCAATACTTCAAAGAGAAAATCGGTGACAACAGACGGATTCTTGCAATCGATTTAGGCTGGAGAGGTTCAATTCTCGCCTATCTGAAATTTCTGCTTATCAAAAAATGGAAGCTATGCGACGAGGTATACGGAGCTCTGCTGGCAAGCACTGTAAACACCACCTCGGTAAACCTCATTTCAGAAGGAATAGTAACCTCATTTGCCTACAATCACCTCTATAACAGAGACCTGCTCGCAAAGGGAGACTGGGAGACCGAATATATCAGACTTCTCACTCTTGAATCTGTATTCTCCTCGGGCGAGCCGTCACTTATAGAATACCGATTAGACCGCGAAACGAAGAAAACCGTATTTTTATATTCCGATACAAACCCCAATAAAAGCATAATCGAAGAGTTTCAAGCAGGTATAACGAAATTCGTTGATATTTTTGAAACTGTCAGAAAAAAATTCCCCAAAATATATCCTATGTCGGCGGTGGATTCTATGGAAGCTATAATTTCCATATCTCAAAACTACGATTACATCGCAAGAATTATAGGCAATATAATGGATACTCCGTATGCTATCGCGGGCATCAACGTAAATATACGCGATTACGTGCCTCTCGGTGAGCTTATGGTTGAAAGAAAAATGATAGAAGAGTGGCCTATAAAGTAAGGTGAGAAAGTGAAATTCGATTTTGGTCTTACGTGCGTACAAGTGTATCAGAATTACGGAAGCGCGTTTACAAACTACGCGATGTACAAGGTCTTGAAGGATTACGGCAAGAGTGTTTTGCTTACAGAGCAGCCGCGCTCCTCGTATATATCCCCTGACACGCCGCACAATTTTGCCGTATGGCCGTATCCCGAAGGGGACTGCGCCCGTATCTACGAGAGCAAAGAGGAAATGAGGGAGCTTAACGGTATCTGCGAAAGCTTCCTTGTTGGAAGCGATCAGCTCTTCAATTACGAAATATACAGACAGATAGACGGATTTGTGAAGCTTGAGTGGGTAGATGACGAGCGCGACAAATTCTCATACGCAACCTCGTTTGGAATAAATGAAATTCTCGGCTCTTACGAGGAAAGAGAGTCGTTTCGGCGATGTCTTGCTCGCTTTAAGGCTGTATCGGTAAGAGAAAGAGCCGCTGAAAAGCTTATGAAGGACGAATTCAAAATAAGTGCAACCGCTGTTTTAGACCCCGTTTTTCTTTGCAAAAGAGAGCATTATATAAAAATGCTTGCGCCTTTTAAAAGTCAGGCGGCAAGGGGTTCTGTGTTTTGCTACATTCTTGACCCGGGTGAAGAAAAAGAACGCATTATAAGAAGTGTGTGTGAGAGAACGAAAAAGAATTATTTTGCCGTTTCGGATATGTGGAGGACGGAGGAAAATCTGAAGCATTTATGGTCGCTTAAATCTTACGTCGGGATAAAAAACGAGACTTGGCTTGCGAATATATATTTTTCCGACTTCGTTATAACAGACTCATTTCACGCGCTCTGCTTTGCTCTTATATTTAATAAGCAGTTTATAGTACTTTCAAATAAGCTGAGAGGCAACGACAGATTTATTAATCTGCTCAGTCTTCTAGGACTCACACATAGACTGGTTAAAAATACAGGTGATTCAGATATAAATGCCTTGGTAAAAGAAAGTGTCGATTATTTAAAAATAAACGAAATCTTAAAACGAGAGATAATATTCTCTGAAATCTGGCTTGAGCGCTATATTCTGGGAAAATAAAAGGGGCTGTCTCATTAAGGATTCAATAAAATCAATGCAAAAATGGAAAAAATACAGTGAGAAATGCAGAATCAGTGAATTCTTAATGAGACTGAACTTTGGGGTGAACGGATTTTGATCGGAAATTGTCGTTCTCCGCCCCGAAGGCGTATACACATACGTCGAGAGGAATGAAACGGCAATAGAATAAAAAACGAGAGGCACTGTGTTTTCACAATCCCTCTCGTTTTTTACTCGGTTATGCCTAAATGCGACAGCCCCATTCTTTATTTCTCCTCTTTTTTCTTTCTCTTAAAGAAAGAACGGAAGCTTTTTCTCATTTTACCGCTCTCAAACATTACCTTAAGCTTGTCAAAAGTGAGTCTGCGTCCCTTTGCAAGTCGTTTCTTATACTGCTTGTGGGTATATAGCACGAGGCTCGCAACGAACTCGCAAACGTCCTGCTCCTCAAAATCCTCTGCCTCTCTGTCATTCCAGCCGAGCTCGTGCACCATTCCGTTATGAAGCATATCCCAGAAGGTTTCCTTAGCTTCAAAACCGAGAATGTTATATATTCTGTAGCATCTGCCTGCAGTAAGATTCAAAAACGAGGTTGAAAGAGGATGGTACATTCCGTTATGTCTGAGGAACTCCTTAAGCGCAATGAATACGTTAAGAACCTGAGCATAATGCTTACGGAACATCTTGGACCTGGATTGGTCCGTATAAATTCTGTGATGGACAAGAACGTCCGACACCTTAGCGACTCTCTCAGCAAGAGAAAGCGCAGATACGGTAAAGTATACGTCCTCATATACCTTTGCATCATTTAAGAAAAGAAGCTGCTTTTCAATCACAAAGCTACGGCGGAAGAGCTTATTCCACGCAGCGCCGTTTGTAGAAAGGAAAATTTTATCGGGACAAAGGCGCT
The DNA here is from genome assembly GCA_045646755.1 of Eubacteriales bacterium. Classification (GTDB taxonomy): domain Bacteria; phylum Bacillota; class Clostridia; order Oscillospirales; family CAG-272; genus UBA1740. The sequence continues at coordinate 9,436 of JAZRLJ010000181.1, forward strand.
TGGAGGTCACCTCTCCATCCTTATAGATTTCTCCGTGCTCTATGGGGGGAGCTGCCTCAAAGGTAGTTCTGCGGCTATTGAAAATGTCATATTCGCAAATTGCTATATCCAGATCCTTTTCGGTAGCAAGTGCGTAAAGCTTTTCAAGAAGAGTCGGCTCAAAAAAGTCGTCGGCATCAAGGAAGGCGATATATTCACCTCTTGCTCTCTTTATACCGTTGTTTCTCGCGAGAGCAGGACCCGCGTTAGTCTCGGTTACGATTCTTATACGCTCGTCCTTTTTCTGATATTCCTTTATAAGATCAAATGAACTGTCGGTTGAGCCGTCATCAACGCATATCAGCTCTATCTCCTTTAGAGTCTGATCAAGGACGCTGTCAATAGCAGGTCTGAGATAGTCGTAGGCGTTATATATAGGCATTATAACCGACACTTTTATATCGGCATTGTTCATAAATTATGTTCCATATTACAATTATTAGCGGACACAATTATCCACTTTTACGTGTATATTTTATCACTTAATTAACAAAATGTCAATAGTTAGTTATTAAAAACGCGGATAAGCTCTTCGCCTATCCGCGTTTTGTTTTAATTATCAGCCCTCAGAAACGTATACGATTTCGTTTTCTTCGTTCTCTACGTTATCGGGAGAAAAGCTATCGCCTGTAACGACAATCTCTTCCTCCTTGTCAAGGTCCTCGACCTCAACAGCACGGTACTTGCCAAGTCCCGTACCTGCGGGAATAAGTTTACCGATAATAACGTTTTCCTTAAGTCCGAGAAGAGCGTCCTCCTTACCTCTGATGGCAGCCTCGGTAAGAACCTTAGTGGTCTCCTGGAAGGATGCTGCAGAAAGGAAGGATTCGGTCATAAGAGAAGCCTTGGTAATACCAAGAAGCATGGGAGCTGCCTCAGCCTTACGGAGAGAAATCTCACCTGCTGCCTGTCTTGCCTCAATCTTCTCATTCTCCTCACGGAGCTCGAGAATGTCAGCGGTAGTTCCGAGGAGAAGATCGGTATCTCCGGGATCGTCAATCTTAACCTTTCTGGTCATCTGACGGGTGATACACTCGACGTGCTTGTCGTTAATCTCAACGTCCTCACCGCGGTACACCTTCTGTACCTCACGAATGATATAATCGTAAACCGCATCGATACCGCTCATGTGAAGAACGTCTGCAGGGTTAAGGAAGCCTTCGGTAATCTGCTGACCGCGCTTAACCTCCTGACCGTCTTCAATGATAAGACGCATACCGAACGGAATTTCGTATACTACTTCCTCGTCGGTGGGCTCTACGGGGTTCTGAATAATAACCTTAGAGAGCTTCTTATCCGACTGGATACGGGCAGTACCTGTAAACTCGGTAACTATAGCAGTCTTCTTAGGACGGCGAGCCTCGAAGAGCTCCTCGACTCTGGGAAGACCCTGAGTAATATCTGAACCTGCGACACCACCGGTGTGGAAGGTTCTCATCGTAAGCTGTGTACCGGGCTCACCGATAGACTGTGCAGCGATAACGCCGACTGCCTCACCGATAGCAACGGTAGTGCCGTGTGCAAGGTCAGCGCCGTAGCAATGAGCACACACGCCGCGCTTTGCAAGACAACGGAGAATGGTACGAACCTCAACCGAGGTGATACCTGCAGCGATAATATCGTTAGCCATGTTCTCGTCCATCATGGTGTTGGCAGGAACGATAAGCTCACCGGTCTCCTCGTTAACAACGTCGTTAACGGTGTATCTGCCGACAAGACGCTCAAAGA
>JAZRLJ010000182.1:0-3601 GCA_045646755.1 Eubacteriales bacterium
GATGTCATTGAGAGCTGAAGCTCATCTTCTTCAGGCATTGCTATACTTGCCTGGCTTACTGTCTGACGGACGGGAGCCTGTCCTTCAAGCTCATTCAGAATAACTCTGGCCCTTGCAACAACCGAATTCGGAATACCTGCAAGCTTTGCTACCTCGATACCGTAGGAGTCGTCTGTTCCGCCTCTTACAATTTTTCTGAGGAAAATTACAGAATCACCGCGTTTTTTCGCAGCTATGTTGTAGTTTACGATTCCGTCAAACTCATTTTCCATATCTGTAAGCTCGTGATAATGAGTTGCAAAGAGCGTTTTAGCTCCTATCTTCTTAGAATGGGTATATTCCACAACAGCTCTAGCAATTGCCATGCCGTCATAGGTGCTTGTACCTCTTCCTACCTCGTCGTAAATTATAAGCGACTTTTTAGTTGCATTCTTAAGTATCGATGCAACCTCGCTCATCTCAAGCATAAAGGTCGACTGACCTGATGCCAAGTCGTCCGAAGCGCCTACGCGTGTAAATATTTTGTCTACAATGCCGATCTTAGCCTCTGCTGCAGGAACAAACGAGCCTATCTGTGCCATCAACGTTATAATAGCAACCTGACGCATATAAGTCGATTTACCTGCCATATTAGGCCCTGTAATTATCATAATACGGCTGTCAGCGGTATTAAGGAAAGTGTCGTTAGGAACGAAATAAGAGTCGTTTACAAACTTCTCTACAACGGGATGACGTCCATCCTTGATTATAAGGTCGGAGGAAAGATCGACCTCGGGACAAACGTAAGAATTCTTAAGCGCTACCTCTGCAAGCGAGCGATATACATCAAGCTCCGCAATAAAGGCTGCGGTTCTTCTTATTCTGTCAGAGTTATCGGAAACGAAATTACGCAAACTTGTAAAAATATCATATTCAAGGCTTGCAAGCTTCTCTGCTGCGCCGAATATGGTGGTTTCCATTTCCTTAAGCTCCTGCGTTATGTATCGCTCGCAATTAGTTAAGGTCTGCTTACGGATAAATCTGTCAGGAACGTCTGAAATAAAGGATTTTGAAACCTCTATGTAGTATCCGAAAACCTTGTTGTAATCAACCTTGAGCGTTCTTATACCGGTTTCGTCCCTCTCGCGCTCTTCGATAGAACGCATAATGCCCTCGCCGTTATTCTTTATCTGCTCATAGTAATCTACGTCAGAAGAAAATCCTTCGCGTATCATTCCTCCCTCTCTTATGGTAAGAGGAGGATTATCTACGATAGCTCTGTCGAGAAGCTCGGCAATATCCGAGAGAGTATCCATATTCTTCGATATGTCGGAAAGATAACCGCTACTGAGGTTAGATATAATACTAACTACCTCGGGCAAATGCCTTATACTGTCGCATATACAACGCAAATCCTTAGCGTTTGCAGTACCGTATACCGCCTTTGCAGTAAGACGCTCTATATCGAGAGTGTTATCAAGTATTTCAGCAAGTCTTTCCGAAACCGCTTGATTTTTAAAGAAATCTGCTACTGCAGCCTGACGATTGGATATGATAGCGGGATTTATGAGAGGCTTTAAAATCCAGTTTCTCAAAAGACGAGCACCCATAGCGGTTTTAGTCTTGTCAAGCACCCAGAGAAGCGTACCTCTCTTTTCCTTATTTCTCATAGACTCGCAGAGCTCAAGGTTGCGTCTGGTATTAACATCAAGTTCGAGATACTGTCCCTTAGAATATACGTTTAATTCCTTTGTAAAGGTGACCTCAGTCTTCTGCGTTTCTTTTATATACGCAACAGAAGCTCCGACTGCCATTATAAGTTCAGGGCAAGACAGCCTGTCCGCATCGTCACCGTAGATTCTTCTGACCGATTCAAGAGACTTGGTATAATCAAACAGTCTCTTGACACCATCGGTCACCTGAGTACCAAAGCGCTCCTTAAGGAAAGCTGCGATAGGAGTTATATCCTCATACGAACGGTTAAATATTGCCTCTGACGGCTGGTATATTGCAAGCTCGTTTTCTACTCTGGCGCTAACATTATCTCCGTCAATGTAGGTACAAAAAACAGCACCTGTTGAAACATCAGCAAAGCTGAGAGCAATTCCCGATGTACCATAGCAAACCGATGCCAGGAAGTTATTCTTTTCCGCATTAAGAATCGTCGCGTCGGTTATTGTACCGGGTGTAATAACGCGGGTAACCTCTCTCTTAACCAGGCCTGTAGCAGACTTTGGGTCTTCAACCTGCTCGCATATAGCAACCTTATATCCCTTCTCTACAAGCCTTGCAACATATACGTCAGACTTATGAAAAGGTACGCCGCACATAGCTCCTCTGTTTCCGTTTCCGCAATCGCGTGCCGTAAGCGTCAGCTCAAGCTCTCTTGAAGCAATAAGAGCATCATCGAAAAAACACTCGTAAAAATCTCCGAGTCTGTACAGAAGAATAAAATTCTCGTACTGCTCCTTTACCTCAAGATACTGCTTCATCATAGGCGTGGTTTCGCCAAGGTCAGCTCTTTTATTGATTATCACTGCCATAGTGACATATTACCTCTTTTGTTTTATTTGTTTTATCAGTGAGAGCAACCGCCGCAGGTAGAACAGTCGTGAGTGCATGTAGAGGGGCGCTCTCCGGTTATGCAAAACTTAATTTCTGCGTTAACAGAATCCATAAGCGAATTGAGAGCATTCTGAGCATTGGCAAAATCGGTATAGTGAGAATTTGCCATTATCTCAAGTGAAAGCTCCTCAAGTCTCTTCTTAAGAACCTCTATTGCCTTAGAGTTATCCTCTCCCTCGTTTATCTTGTTAAATTCTTCGCGAAGAAGCTTTCTTTCTGTTTCGTATTCACTCATCTTGCTCTGAAGTTCGGCATCCGACTCAAACGCCTTTTTGGAAGCCTCCAGATTTTTGATTTCCTCGCTTTTTGCAATCTCCTCCCCAAGCACGTGTGCAAGTTCAATAATTTTTGTCATTTTTTCTTTTTCCTTTCATATTTCTGAGCCGAACAGGTCAAAAGCTCCTGCGCGACTGATTTTAACGTTTATAAATTCGCCTATCGGCGCATTTTCCGATTCAAAGTGAACAAGCTTATTCGTAAGCGTTCTTGCGTTGTATATACGCACTCCCCCTTTTTCTTCAAAGGAGTCAACCAGAACTCTTACAGTTTTTCCTATGTACGTATCGTTTATTTCGTGAGATATACGGCACTGAACGTCAAGAAGTCTTGCCATTCTAGATTTTTTCGTTTCCTCGCTTATGAGGTTTTCCATCTTTGCAGCCTTCGTTCCCTCTCTCTTTGAGTAAATAAACGAGTATACCATATCAAAACGGACAAGTTCAAGAATTCTCATTGTATTCTCAAAATCCTCGTCTGTCTCGGTAGGAAAGGCAACTATAATATCACTCGTTAATGCTATATCTGGTACAGTCTCTCTGAGCTTACGAACAGTATTAAGATACTTTGCCGTATCGTAGGTTCTGTTCATATCCTTCAGCACCTTATCGCTACCAGACTGAAGAGGCAGGTGGAATGCAGGTACTATCTTGTCCCTATACCGACCTATGACGCGTATCAGCTCGTCTGGCACGTCCTTAGGGTGACTTGTCATAAATCT
>JAZRLJ010000183.1:0-12334 GCA_045646755.1 Eubacteriales bacterium
AGATATCCCATCATTTAAAATGAGTAAGGTCGCTCGTAGACTACGAGATTGATAGGTCGGAGATGTAAGTACAGTAATGTATTCAGTTGACCGATACTAATTGACCGAGGGCTTGAACTGCTCTTTGCAGTTCGGCATAAAACGCAAGAGCTTTTCGTTTCTTTCCTAATTCGGTTTTTAATGGGTATTTAGATAAAAAGAAAACTTAATATGCACCTCTAGCTCAGTTGTAGCAAGAGTTTTTTCATTGAGTATGAAAAAACGCGCAGCGAAACCGCCCAAAGCAAGGAGCAAACAGAGCCGAGACTAGCGCAGGCGATAGGTTGCGACTATGCGACGGTGGAGAGACGTGCAACTGACTCGTATAAAGTAAAAGTTTTAAAGACTGTTAAAAAAGAAAATTTAATATGCACCTCTAGCTCAGTTGGTAGAGCAACTGACTCTTAATCAGTGGGTCCAGGGTTCGAGTCCCTGGAGGTGCACCAAATAAAAATAACCAAGCCTTGTGCTTGGTTATTTTTATTTTATGTATAGTTAGGACTTGAACCCTCCTATTTTTGCGTATGCAAAAATAGAATGTGTTGCGATGAGATAAAGCAAAACTTATGAATTAGTTAACGCAACACTGGGTTCAGAGTCCTTGGAGTGAGTACAGCACCTCAGGTACGTCTCACCCTGAGACACACTGGTTAACTTAGTGCTATTTTAGGTGCATATTAAATTTTCTTTTTTGCTTTGTACAGATTTTCAACTTTTGCGTTAACGCTTCGAAGAAAACTGATTGCTAAGCGTACTAATGCAACTGACTCTGAATCTGCCGCTTGGGGTGATGTTTATGCTGAACGTTCCTTGTATAGCAAAGTGAAGCTGTATTGCTCCTCGCATGGCAGGATATTGCTTCGCAATATGCAGTGGGTCCAAGGACGTCTCACCCTGAGACGCACTGGTTAACTTGGTACTATCTTAGGTGCATATTAAGTTTTCTTTTTTTGCTTTGTACAGATTTTCAACTTTTGCGTTAACGCTTCGAAGAAAACTGATTGCTAAGCGTACTAATGCAACTGACTCTGAATCTGCCGCTCGGGGTGATGTTTATGCAGAATGTTCCCTGTATAACAAAGTGAAGCTGTATTGCTCCTCGCATGGCAGGATATTGCTTCGCAATATGCAAGGGTCCAGGGTTCACCGCCCCCACTGTTAAGAGCCGTTTTGCTCTACCAAGCGTACTGCGACGCTGAGCGGCTGACTCTTAATTTGCTGTGTGGGGAAAGGTTTGAGCAGAACGTTACCCCGTATATCTATGGTTTACGATGGCTTGGAAATGTTGTGCTAATGCGAACAAAATTTATTTTTGCAGAGGCCCATGCGGTAACCTTTTTTCATATTCCAACCAAATAATCTTCGGAAAAAGTGAATTTGCTTGACAAAAAAATCACTTTGTGTTACAATACCGTACGATTTACTTTGATTGTTAATGTGAAAGTGAGTTATGATTATGAAAAAAGTTTTATTTCCACGCCATGAGTATCGATACAAGGCGTGTATGCACCTTCATACCACTGTTTCTGACGGACGTATGAGTCCTGAGGAGGTAAAGGAAATATATCAGAAAAAAGGATATTCAATCGTAGCATATACCGACCACGAGCTTATGGTTGAACACGATAATTTGCGTGATGAAAATTTTCTGCCGATAAACTCTTACGAGATTGGTATGAAAGAAAATTTAAAAAACGTTTCCGATAGAGATAAAAAGACTTATCATCTTAACCTATATTCTAAGCGAGAAAACCAAAAACTTCAGCCTATTCTATGTGAGAAACGTGCAAAGGTAGATAGTTGCAAGAAGTATTTGAACGATGAAATCAGAAAAGCTGAGCATCAGTATAACTATTGCGTTGCGGAAATAAACGAAGTAATTCAAATCGCAAACGAAGCGGGTTTTTTGGTATCATACAATCATCCCGTATGGTCGATGCAGAACTATACCGATTACGCAGGGTTAAAGGGACTCTGGGGTGTTGAGGTATACAACAATGAGTGCTGCAGATTGGGATATCCTGATACTGTGCGTCCGTTTGAAGATTTGCTGCGAGAGGGGGAATTTGTCTTTCCTTTAGCAACTGACGATGCGCATAGTAAAAACTCTTGTGGTGGTGGCTGGCTTATGGTAGATGCAGATAAGTTAGAGTATGAAACTGTTATGATAGCCCTTGAAGACGGTAACTTTTATGCATCCACGGGCCCTGAAATATATGAAATTTCTATTGAAGAAGGCATTTTGCACGTGAAATGCTCTGAGGCTTCTTCAATCCTTGTGTCTGCGGAAAGGCGAGAAAGCAAATACATAAGCGCCGAGGAAGATCTTTTGACACAGGCAGATTTTGACTTGACTCAATATATTTCGAACACTAAGACAAACGTTTGCAGAAAAAAACCTTACATTCGTGTCACTGTGGTTGATAAATATGGTAAGTCTGCTTGGTCACGCCCATATTCTTTTAGTGAGTTGGTTTGAAAAATCTTGAAGTATTAATTTATAACGCTGTAAAATTCAGATAGGCTATCTATCATAAAACACCACTAAATGTCAACCATAGTTGTCATACCAAGTAAAAAGCAAGTTGAAAAACTTGCTTTTTTTAACAATTAAATTTGTTTATTATCATTTTATGTGCTTAAAAATATGTGATAGCAAATCATAGAAAAGAGAAAGACTTTTCTATTTGTCTGATGCCGTATCAAAATTCCACAGCTCAGAGAAGTTTTGTACAATGTAGCTTGTACCGTAGTGTTAAAAACAGCAAAAAGCAACAGCCGGTTGAAGTATTGAAAGCTTTGAGTTGGTGGTGTATAGGTGTATTTTATGGTACAATACGGATATAAAGAGGCGCAGTTTTTTAGAATTTTAAATGAGGGGTTTTTATGCTTTTAGCGAACCTTTTGATTGATGAAATGAAGCTTTCGGCGAGGAACGTTGCTTTTCTGTCGTTTCTTATAATATAGCCTACGCTATAGCGGTCATTGCTTTCGAGAGGTAACGAAATAATTTTTCCTTCGTTGAGTGCTGAGGGCATAATACCTGTTCCAACGGTATAGGCGTCTGTTTTTAGAAGAACGTTCATAAGAGTAGCTCTGTCGCTTATAACTATATGCTTATCTGCGAAATCGCCCGATATTATTTCTTCCTTAAACCACAGATCCTTGTGCGCTCCCTGGTCATAGGTAATATAAGGATAGCTTTTCAGCATTTCGCTGAAGAGACAAGATTTATCGGCGAGAGGGTGACCTGTGCGCAAAAAGACGTGCGGAGAGACTTTGAATATGGGATAAAAGGAGATTTCTTTATTTTGCAGATATCTATTCATAATATCAAAATTTTTATCTTCAATTCCTATAATTCCAATGTCGCTATATGCGATTTCGACGTCTCGGATTACATCGTAAGTTTCTTTTTCCTGCAAGGAGAGAGCGTATTTAGTGTCTTTGTTTTCTGCAACTAAGCTACAAAAGGCATCTGCAATAAAATCGTAGTGCTGCGTTGAAATGAAAAGTCGGGCTTCTGATTTCGGATTTTTATATCTGTTTGTGATGAACTCGTTTTTGGCGACGATTTCGGCGGCATATCTTACGAATTCTGCGCCGTCTACAGTAAGAACAGCTCCGCTTTTAGAACGCTCAAAGATTTTTATTTCCAGCTCGTCTTCGAGGCTTTTTACAGGGTTTGACAGGCTAGATTGGGCAACGAATAGCTTTCTTGCCGCCTCGCTGAATGAACCTGTGCTGTGTATTTCCAAAACGTATACGCATTGCTGAATTGTCATTAGAAGAAGCCCTCCAAAATTACGTTGTAAACAATTATCAAAAACATTCCGGGAAGAATATTTACGTTTTTAACTCTGTACGCAGGCGGACATATCATATTAAATCCCGAAAAGAAAAGAACTAAATAACCTATAGAGCACAATTGACATATGAGAGCGGGGCTTAAAAATTCACCGCACACAGAAGCCAGAATGGCTATAATAATCTGCATAAACACCACCGCAAAGGCGGATAACGACACCTTTTTTCCATAGGCTGCACCCAGCATAAGAGCAAAAGGAAAATCAATTATACCTTTTAAAATAAGCTGAAAGCTGTCTCCCTCAATTGCGTATAGTATAGGACCGCTTATCTGAAGTCCGCCGATTCCGAAAAATAGTATGGAGTCAATAATTGCTCGCTTTGAAACACTTTCCGTTTGAGACAGTGAATATATTTTGCTTTCTAGCTTTAATCGCTCTCCAATAAAACAGCCTAAGACAAGAGCAATAGTGACTGTAACAGTGTGCTCTCCTATGATTTTTCCATCGCCCGATATGCTAAGCAAATTTTCAAAAATTCCGACGATGCTTATAAGCATAATTCCTATTGAAAGCGGAAAGTAATTTTTTACGTCTATCTTTTTAGAAAAAATCCCGCCGAGTATTCCGCCGAGTAAAATTGAACACCCATCAACAATAAATCCCATTATAAATACCGACCTTGTTATTTTACACTAACATTATATCACTCAATCTGAAAATTGTAAAATACAAAAAAACTATGGCAGACTACCCAAAAACTCGGATATCTGTGCGAAAACGACGTGCCTTGCAAGTTGTATTATACAAAAATATACCGTATATCCCTAAATTAAGCATTTCGCTGACAATTGATTGAAAGTTGTTTTTGTTTGCAAATAAATTCTTTTTCTGTTGAGCTGAAAAAACGAAGAAAAGCTTAGATATAGCCTTTAAAAACTTGACATTTGCGTAAAAATATGGTATAATATTTGTCGATTGTTTTAGGACAATATTAAATTTTTGAAAAAAGGAAGTGGTTTTTTCGTGGGTACAGACAGTATACCCTTATGGATTTTGTTCATTCTTTGCGTTCTGGGCGGCGCTTACTTTGCTGCAACTGAAAGCTCGTTTTCAGCTGCTAACAAAATAAAGATTAAGACGCTTGCCGACGACGGAAACAGACGGGCAAAGGGAGTTATGTGGGTTCTTTCAAGATTTGAGAAGGCTCTCACTACCTTGCTTATAGGAAACAACGTTACCAAAATTGCGGGAGCTTCAATATTTACTATCCTCGCAACCGATATTTTTCGCGAAGGGCTTGGTAAGGGAGACGATTTCTTAGATTCCTTTACCTTCTCGGTTATTTGCTCGGTGCTCAGTACCGTTATTATCTTCCTATTCAGCGAGATGATACCAAAAAGCTTTGCAAATGACAGAAGCGAAACGGTGTCGATGTTTTTCCAAGGCTCGCTTCGTTTCCTTATGAAGATTTTTGCACCGTTTTCTGCGTTCTTTGGACTTATTTCAAACGCGGCAACAAAATTTTTCTCATCCGCTGAGCAGGAGCCGTCAATTACCGAAGACGAGCTTACCGAGATAATTGAAACAGCTGAGGAAGAGGGCGTTGTGGACGAGGAGCAGAGCGATATGCTTAAGTCTGCGCTTGAGTTTTCCAAGACTACGGTAGATGAAATTATGACGATGGAAAAGGATATTGACTACCTCGAGATTAATTTCACCAAAGAACAAATCTTAAAGGCTATCTGCGATACGAATCACTCGAGACTTCCCGTAAAGGCAGAAAAATCCGACCGTATACTCGGTATTCTGCGTACGAGAGCGTATCTCACAGCATATAAATCTAATCCTAACGTGTCTCTTCGTTCACTTATCACTAAGCCTTACATAGTTAAGGAAAAGGCTAAGATTGACGATCTTCTTACTATCATGCGCCAGCATAAGCTTCAGGTTGCTCTTGTACAGGACTCTGACAGAAAAATTGTAGGTCTTGTTACGATAGAGGATATTCTTGAGGAGCTTGTAGGAGAGATATTTGACGAGGAAGACGTGGTAGACCAAAACTTCCAGACACTTGGAGGTAACAAATACCTCGTTAACACTCACGTTCTTGTAGGAAATGCGTATGAGAGAATGGGACTTAAAAATCCCCCTCGCAATATTGCTTCCAAGCCCTTGCTTTCACTTATTCTTGAAAATCTCGGACATCTTCCCGAGGAAGACGAGTCTTTTATTTTCGGTGACCTTGAGATTACCGCAAAGACGGTTGTTGACGGTAGAGTGAGCGAGGTTGTAATACATATTCTTGACGAAGAGGACCTTGCCGCTTTGAATGCGTCTGAGGACGGAAAGGCGGTGAACGTATGACATTCGCTGAGCATTTTTCACACATGTGGTGGGCATATACCGTAATATTCGTTATGATATGCCTCTCCGCTTATTTCTCTGCTTCGGAGATTGCGTTTAATTCCGCAAATAAAATGCGTCTTCGCCGCGCGGCAGAAAACGGAAGCAAATCTGCTGACCTTGCTTATCGCATTACAGAGAAATTCACAGTTGCTCTTTCTGCTATATTGATAGGCAATAACCTTGCTAATATAGCAGTTTCCACCTGTAGTACTCTCATTGTAATGGACCTGTTTGCCAATAACGTGGCTTTGGCTTCAACGATTACTACAATTCTTGTAACTATCGTTATACTTGTATTCGGTGAAATTCTGCCTAAGGTAATAGCAAAGCAGAATGCCGATACGGTTGTAAAATGGATAGCTTTCCCCACTCGCGTTCTTACTATTATTCTCAGTCCCTTCGTATTCGTTACTATTGGAATACTCGCAGGTCTCAGAAAGATCTGGGGAAGTGACAGGGGTGAGGACGTTCCTACCGTAACAGAAGAAGAGCTTGTTTCTATCATTGATACGGTTGAAGAGGAGGGTGTTATTGACGAGGATCAGGGTGAGCTGTTGCAGTCTACTCTTGATTTCAGTGATACTACCATTGAGAAAATTATGACACCCCGTATCGATATGACTGCTATAGACATTGACGATGAGCCAGAGAAAATTGCAGCAATTCTTTCGGATGCATCTCAGTTCTCTCGTCTGCCTGTTTACGAGGAGAGCATTGATAACATTATCGGTATTCTATCTCTTACTCGTTACTACAAGGCGGGACTTCAGACCGAAATGCCCGATATCCGTTCTATGCTTCTTAATCCCTGCAAACTTCACAAAACGATGAAGCTTCCGGCCGCTCTTGCAAAGCTCAGAGAGGCTAAGATGCATCTCGCTATAGTTATTGACGAGTTCGGTGGAACGCTGGGTATCGTAACTATGGAGGATATTCTTGAGGAGCTTGTCGGTGACATCTGGGACGATACCGACGTTATAGTGACCGAGTGTACTGCTACCGGTGAAAATACCTATGAGGTGCTTGCGGAAATGAATATAGACGATTTCTTTGAGGAAATCGATTTCACCAAGCCCCAAGACTTCACCTGTGAGTATTCCACGATGGGAGGCTGGGCAGTAGAAATGCTTGACGCTGATCCCCACGTAGGAGATAGCTTCCGATATGAAAATCTTTTCGTTATCATTGCTCATATGGACGAGGAGCGCGTAACTAAGCTTACCGTTCTTTGCGAGCCTAAGAGTGAGGATGACGTAGACGAGCTTGACGATACAAATTAGTTAAATGAGAGAAGACCTTGGCTTGTGCTTTGGTCTTCTTTTTATATTGACAAGTATTTTTATAATAAGATGTAATAAATAAAAAAGTGCTGAAAAAACAAGAGGTAAACGTATGTCAGCTATAAAAAAATCTTAATGCTTACCGTTGCCGACGAAGACGGAAGAGTATCATCTTACGCAGGGCGTGATTGGAAGAGCGACATCGCTGCGTGGCTGAAGATAAAATGAATTTCTTGATAAAATTGTTTTTAGTTTCTTGACATAGCAAGTCCGCTTTGGTATAATTAATGGGATGAAAGGCGGTAAGAGAATGGGAATAAAGAATTTTGTAATTTTTGGCGACAGCTATTCTACGCATAAAAATCACATTCCCGAGGGTTACGTATACTATTATGCGGACGAGGGAAGAGACGAGGCTAGACCTGAGCAGAAAATGCGCGCAGAACAGACTTGGTGGTGGCAGTTCAAAGAGAGAACAGGCGCAAATCTCGTTCACAACAATAGCTGGTCAGGCTCTACTATAGGATATACGGGATACGGAGGGGATTGCTCTAAGACGTCCTCGTTTATCTGCAGATACGAGAAGCTTTTCGACGGTGGATTTTTTAAGGAAAACGAAATAGATACTATCTTCGTTTTTGGCGGAACGAACGACGACTGGTCGGGCGCTCCTCTTGGTGAAATGAAATTTTCCGACTTTAAGAGAGAAGACCTTTTCTCCGTTTTACCTGCTATTTGCTATCTTATGACGAGACTTAAAAACGACGTTCCGAACGCCAGAATCGTTTTCATAGCAAACTGCGGTATAAAGAATGAAATTGTCGACTGTATGAAGACGGCTGCAGAGCGCCTTGGCGCTGAGGTGATTGAGATTTCTGATATTGAGAAGGAGCATAGTCATCCGACAATTCTCGGTATGAGACAGATTTGCGAGCAGCTTATAAATCAACTTAAAATATAAAAAATCCCTCGTTCTTTTTTGCAGGACGAGGGATTTTTTTATGAGACTGTGAGAGTTGTTTTTTCTTTTTCCGAGGGGTATTTTCTTTCAAGTCTTTTTAACAGAGCTTTTAGCATTGGCGTGTTATATCGCAGTACCATTGTAGGAAGAACATTTAAAAAGAGGTTGACGAGCGCTACGGGAAGGGCGATGGTGTATTTAGCCTTTCCTTTAACCGTAAGCATAGCAAGAAAGCCTATCGGATATGAGAGTCTGTGAGTAGTAACTCCCTTATTTGACTCGACGATAAACCTTTCTATATATTCGGGATTTTTCGGCTCTTTGAGATTCTTTTTTGAAAATCCGCCAAGACCGCCAAGCTCCCATACCTTGTCCATCCATAGTCTTATTTTTAACTTTTTGTAAAGTTTTCTTTCCTTTTCTGAGACATTAAAGCGTGGATTATCTACCTCGAAGAGACTGTCGGGAAGCCTATTTATAACGATTGCCACAATTCCGTCAAGGGCAAACTGCAGAGCAGTGCACCAAACGGTAGCGAGGATGATATAGTACCACGGCGCTGTACCAAGCGCAATATTTACCGCATAAATAACTGCTATTGCAGCTCCTATTACAGAAAAATACAGTTTCATAGTAGACCTTTTATAATTCTTAAGGACAGCGTTTACGCTGCCCTTAAATTTTATCTTTTAGATTATTCAACCTCGACGGTGCCGTCTGCCTTTACGGTAATCTTCATTCCGTCCTTAACGTAGTCAAGGAATTCGTCGCCGAGTGAGTCGATAACGGGCATTGTGACACCCTCAACCCAAACGTCTGCAAGTACAGCGCCTGCAGCTGCAAGTGAGTCTATATGTCCCGAAAAGAGCATACAAGCAGGGTTTTTATTCATAGAACAAGCGCAGTAGAGCACGAGGCCGCCAGTGGTAGAGCCGATAGTCTGGGGAAGGCAGAGCGCCTTGTTTATAAGAGGCTTACCGTAAAGCTCTTCGTTACTCTGGTCGCCGCACTTTACCTCCTTGTCACCAAACTGCAATGCCATCTGGAGTGATGCGAGGGTGTTGAAGCCTTGCTTGGTAACAACCGCCTCGGCAGTAACCTCACCGGGAGTGATAACTCTTCCTTTAAACTGTTTCATTACTTGTTACCTCCTGTGATAGCCTTGAGAATTTCTGCATCGGTGTAATATCTTGCGCTTGTATAGGTGCGGAGCTTATTTGAGGAGGTGATAACCGGCATCTTCTTACAAAGAGGGTTGTTCATATACATAAGAGGGCAAATATATGAGGTTATAACACCGGTTGCCTTAAGTCTCTCTGCATATTCGGTTTTCTCAAATGCCTCAAGAACTCCGGGAGCTGCGGTAAATACTGTCTTGATAGTGACTTTCTTCTTGCCGTTTTTCTTAAGCTCCTCTTCAATGCTCTCAGTCCAGGATTTAAGCTGCTCAAGAGAGAGGTGAGGGCATCCTACGAAGCAGAGCTTAGGCTTAGCGTCGGGATTTTTCCATATTACAGGGTAGTTGTTCTTAACTCTTTCAAGCTCAGCGTCGTCAATTATATATTCCTTTGCGCCCTCAGCTATAAGGCTCTCGCCGAGTTCTACTGCCTCGGGAGTAAGGTTTGCGATATGGTAGAGACCTACCGCGCCGTTTGAAGCGGTCGCCGCGCCGAAATCCTTGAGGTATGCGCAGGTAGCATCGTTAAGCTCGGTGCCAATCCACTCGTCAAGTCCTACGACGTAGGGAACGTCCTCCATTACCTTCATACCGATAGCCGAGCCGAGAAGCTGAGCCTCGGGCTTCTTTGTGGTCTTGATTTTTACTACCCACGTAGCCTTTCTTCCCTCATCGGTGAGAAGTCCGAAGTAGGGAACGTAGCCTACGATAGAGCCCATAATATCAATAATTCCGGAGTTACGGTTACATCTTGCGCCAAGAACCGAGTTTGCGTAAACTACGGCGCTTGATTCTGCCCAGGAGAGAACGTCACCCTTGCCGGGCTTGTTGCCTACCTCGTCCATATAGCAGGTACAGGTGAAGGCGTTTTTATCCATAAGTCCGAGCTTTTCAAGCTGGTTTTCATAAAAATCCTGCTTGCAGTACATAAACTTATTGAATACGAGCTTCTGTAGGAAATTTGCAGGAACGTTTTTGTCAAGAGGACGGGGGTCTACCGAGAACTTCTGAGAGGAGCAGACGTCCGCATCAAGAAGAGTTTGCATAAGATCGTAAACCGGGGACATTACCTTAAGTCCAAACGATGTTACGAGGTGATTGTACTTTGAGGTGATGGGCACGAGCTTTTCTGCCTCAAATGCGTCTCCGTACATAACGAGAGTTTTTATAACCTTTGCAAGCGTTTCGCCCTTTTCACCGTCAAGGATTGCCTGCTGTTCTTTAGTTAATATCATTTGCCTTTCTCCTTTTTAGAGTTTCATACAAGTTTTCCACGCGCCCCAGATAACTGTGCGGAGATTACCGACCTTTTCTGCGTCGCCGATAACGTGGATATGTCTGCCCTTTGATACTATGGGGGCGGGATTATATCCTACGGAAAGAATTACGGAATCTGCGCTTACAGAGAAGAGCTTTCCGTCTTTATCTTTAAGAACTACTCCCTCGTCGGTTATCTCGGAAAGAGAGGTTTCGAGGTATACGGGAACCTTGTTGGTCTTGAAGAAATCACGAAGGTAGCTGGTGTTTGCAAGGCATATACCCTTAGCTGTGATGAGGTCGTCCTGCATTTCTACGATAACGGGCTTTTTGCCGTTAAGATAGAGGTCGTACGCTATCTCGCATCCGGTAAGTCCACCGCCGATTACGACTACGTTTTCACCTACGGTCTTATTGCCGAGAAGATAATCAACTGCCTCAACTGCGTTTTCTGCTCCCTTGACGGGAATCTTCTTTGCGACAGCGCCCGTAGCTACGATAATTTCGTCAGCATCAAGAGACTGTACGTCCTTTATTTCGGTGTTCATCTTGATTTCGATGGGGTGCTTTGAGAGCTCGCGTATGTACCAAGATATAAGTGCTTTATCCTTTTCCTTAAACTCGGGAGCTGCCGCTGCGATAAATACGCCGCCCAGCTTGTCGCTCTTTTCGTAGAGGGTTACCTTATGTCCGCGCTTTGCGCATACGATAGCTGCCTCCATACCACCGATACCGCCGCCGATAACGGCGATTTTCTTCTGCTTCTTAGCAGGCTCAATATAGTATTTCTTAGACTGCATCGTTTCGGGGTTAAGAGCGCAGCGCGCAAGTCCCATAGTGTCGGAGAGGTCCTGCGTATTTGCGTGTCCCTTTGAGGTAGAGAAATTAAAGCAACCGCTGTGACAGCAGATACAGGGCTTAATGTCCTCAAGTCTGTCCTCGATAAGCTTTGTAATCCATTCAGCGTCAACGAGGAACTGACGTGCAACGCCTACCGCGTCGATTTTACCCTCTGCAATTGCCTTTGCTCCGACCTCAGCGTCCATTCTTCCCGCGCAAACTACGGGAATGTCAACGAATTTCTTAATGTGCGCTACGTCCTCAAGGTTGCAGTTCTCGGGCATATACATCGGCGGATGCGCCCAGTACCAAGAGTCGTAGGTTCCGTTGTCGGCGTTAAGCATATCGTAGCCTGCGTCCTGCAGATACTTAGCCGCACGCTCGGATTCCGCCATATCACGGCCCATTTCCTTTGCGTTCTCACCGGGAACGATACCCTCAGCAAAACCCTTCAGCTTGGATCCCACGGAGTAGCGCAGAGAAACGGGATAGACGTTGCCGCAGGCCTCCTTGATGGCGTGGACGACTTCGGCCGCAAAGCGGTAGCGGTTTTCAAAGCTGCCGC
>JAZRLJ010000184.1:0-7235 GCA_045646755.1 Eubacteriales bacterium
GGACTTTAAGAAGGTCATTGTCCCATCCAAGCGTCTTTATATTAAAGAGCATCGTTCTTGATGCGTTCGAATAGTCGGTTGCGTGTACCTTGCCGCCTGTGAGCTTGTAAATAAGCCAAGAGTCCACGGTTCCGAGGCACAATTCACCTTCTTCTGCCAGCTCACGCGCTCCGTCGACGTTATCAAGTATCCATTTTATCTTGGAGGCAGAAAAATACGGGTCTAGTACAAGACCTGTTTTCTTTTTTATTTCTTCTTCAAGTCCGAGCGCTTGAAGTTCTTTGCAGTATTCTGCCGTTCTTCTGCATTGCCATACGATAGCATTGTAAATCGGCTCTCCCGTCTTTCTGTTCCATACAATTACGGTTTCACGCTGGTTGGTTATACCTATGGTATAAATTTCACTCCAACTTGCTCCTATTTTGAGCAGAGCCTCGGTTGCTACGCTTATCTGCGTTGACCATATAGTCATAGGATCGTGCTCAACCCAGCCGTCTCTTGGAAAAATCTGTGGAAACTCGCGCTGAACCATACTTACAATACTGCCGTTTTTCTCAAAGAGTATACATCGAGAGCTTGTAGTACCTTGGTCGAGCGCCATTATATATTTTTTCATAAAGTTTCTCCGTGATATAAAAAACTATCCCGGGGCATAACTATCCCCGGGACAAGTCTTATTGGATTTCTACGGTAACGTGTTTACCGCAAGTATTCGCAGCGGCTTTCATTATCTGTCTGATAGCCTTGGCTATTTTACCGTGACGTCCGATAACCATACCGGTATCGTCTTCCGCAACGGTAAGAATGAGCTCAACGTTATCTCCGTCAACGTTTTCAACTACGTTAACGGCATCGGGAGTGTCAACGATAGCACGCGCGATGTCTGTAAGTATCTGCTTCAGATCCATTTGCGCTAACCTATTCCTTGCCACATGGCAAGTCCTTCCGATTTATTTGATAATTACTTAATGATTTCGCTCTTCTTGAGAAGAGTTCTAACAGTCTCGGTGGGCTGAGCGCCGTTAGCAAGCCACTTGGTAGCCTTTTCTGCGTTGATCTTGATGTCAGCGGGATCGGTGAGGGGGTTGTAGTAACCGATCTCCTCGATGAACTTACCGTCACGGGGAGAACGCTCGTCTGCAACAACTACACGGTAGAAGGGAGCCTTCTTTGCGCCGATTCTCTTAAGTCTGATTTTAACTGCCATTTGTTTTTCCTCCAAAATAATAGAAATTTTATTTATTTTTGTTTTTTGAAAATCAATTAAAAGGGAAGCTTCATTCCGAGTAGTCTTTTTTTGCCCATACCGGAAAATTGCTTCATAGTTTTTTTCATCTGCTCAAACTGTTTAAGCAGCTTGTTTATATCCTCAACAGTAGTGCCCGAGCCCGCGGCAATTCTTTTTCTTCTTGAGCCGTTGATGATTTCGGGACGCATTCTTTCCTGCTTTGTCATAGAGAGGATAATAGCTTCGATTCTGACCATCTGCTTTTCGTCAACCTGCGCATCCTTGAGCGCACCGGCATTCATACCGGGAATCATGCTGAGTAACTGATTGAGGTTACCCATTTTCTTGAGCTGACGAAGCTGCATAAGAAAATCGTCAAGTGTAAAGGTCTGCTCTCTGAACTTTTTCTCAAGCTCCTTTGCGTTCTTCTCGTCGTAGGCCTGTTCCGCTTTCTCTATGAGAGAGAGGATATCGCCCATTCCAAGAATTCTTGATGCCATTCTGTCGGGGTGGAAAAGCTCGATAGCGTCAAGCTTTTCACCTGTGCCTATAAACTTGATAGGCTTGCCGGTAATGTATTTTACCGAGAGAGCCGCACCGCCTCGGGTATCGCCATCCATCTTGGTAAGGACTACGCCCGTAATGTCAAGAAGCTCGTTGAACGATTCTGCTACGTTTACGGCATCTTGACCGGTCATAGCATCAACCGTAAGCAGAATTTCCGTAGGCGAGGTTGCCTTCTTTATATTGACGAGCTCGCCCATAAGCTCTTCGTCAATGTGAAGTCTACCCGCAGTATCGATGAACACCATATCGTGTCCGTTTTTCTTTGCGTGTTCTATTCCGGCTTTAGCAATTTCAACGGGAGAAATTTTTGTTCCCATTGAAAACACAGGGATACCTACCGTTTCACCGACGATTTTTAACTGGTCAACTGCTGCAGGACGGTAAACATCGCAAGCGACGAGCAGGGGATTTTTGCCCTTATGCTTGAACATATTTGCAATTTTTCCCGTGTGTGTGGTCTTACCTGCGCCCTGAAGTCCTACCATCATAACGACTGTAGGGGGCTTTGAGCTGATTTCAAGCTTGGAGGCTTCGCTTCCCATAAGCTTAATGAGCTCTTCGTTGACTATTTTAACAATCTGCTGAGCGGGGAGTAAGCTTTCAAGCACACTCTGTCCGACAGCTCTTTCGGTGACTGACTTAATAAAGTCCTTAACGACCTTGAAGTTTACGTCCGCCTCGAGAAGCGCGAGCTTAACCTCTCGCATACCTTCCTTTACGTCGGCGGCGGTGAGTTTTCCCTTGTTCTTGAATTTGCTGAAAGCATTGGATAGCTTTTCGGTAAGATTCTGGAACATTTTAAACCCCTTTACCAATTATTGTAGTTATAACGCCATCAATTTCAGAGTTAAGAGACTCTTTATCCGCAAGGCTTGACTCAGAAATACTTTTCTTTATACCCGAGAGCTTTTCTGCAGCTTCTTCAAGTATCTCGTGCTTTCTTGCAAGTCCCAGCTTTTTCTCATAGAAGAGAATAAGCTCCTCACTTTTTTTAATGATATGGCGTATACCTTGCCTTGAGATGCCCTCGCCGGATGCTATTTCAGCAAGCGAAAGGTCATCATCGTAATAAGCTCTCAGTATGCTCTGTGAATGCGCGTCAAGAAGGTCGATGTAGAAATCGATAAGATAGGCAAGGCGCATATTCTTTTCAAACATAAAATTACCTCGCTTTTGCGGTGTAAAGCAAATTACTTTACAAGTATAACAGATAAAACCTCTTTTGTCAATAGATATATGAAAAAAATTAAACTTTTTTCCCAAAACCTCTTGATTTTTTTCGTTAAATATGCTACAATCTATTGCTGTATGATAAAAATGGTAATTTTGTAGAGTTGCAAGACCTCGGACCCTCTCAGCCGTAGCTTTTGTGAGTCACGTTTACCTCATTAAATAAGGAGAAATAAGATGGCTAATATCAAGTCAGCAAAGAAGCGTATCCGCGTTAATCAGGTTAAGGCACTTCAGAACCAGATGGTTAAGAGTCAGCTTAAGACCGCAATCAAGAAGTTTAACGCAGCAGTAGATGCAGCCGATAAGGCACAGGCTTCCGAGCTTTACAGACTCGCTGTTAAGAAGGTAGACCAGGCAGTTGCTCACGGAATCCTTCACAAGAACAACGCAGCACACAAGAAGTCTCAGCTCACCCTCAAGTTTAACACAATAGCATAATGATTTATAGGATTTGCTTTTTAACCCGAAAGCAAATCCTTTTTTCTTTGCGTCTGCCAAATCTTTTGTAGCCAAAAGATTTAGGAAAATTAGCAAGATACGGATTTCTCTATCTTGACTATCCATATAATTTATGGTAAAATTGTTGTAACGAATATTTGAGGAGCTTTTATGCCTAATTATGAAAAGCTCTCGCCCGAGATAAGCGAGAGAATAAGAGAAGATATAGAAAAGGGCACACGCCCGAACTTTGCCGCCAACGGACGTCTTGCAAAGCGTAGAAATCCGAATTTTGACAAGGAATCTATTTGGAGACCTGCGTACGCGCGTGACGTTGACAAGATAATGCACAGTCCGTATTATAACAGATATACGGATAAAACCCAGGTGTTCTCTTTTTATAAGAATGACGATATAACGAGAAGAGCGCTTCATGTTCAGCTTGTTTCACGCATAGCTCGTTCTATAGGCTCTGTGCTTAACCTTAACCTCGACCTTATAGAAGCAATAGCTCTCGGTCACGATATCGGACACACGCCCTTTGGTCACGCAGGTGAGAGATATATAAGCGAGGTCTTTCACGCTGAGTGCGGCAGATACTTTAATCACAACGTACATAGCGTAAGAGTTCTTGACGGAATTTTCCCTCTTAATATTACTCTCGATACCCTTGACGGAATTATAACTCACAACGGTGAGTTTGAAATGCACGAGTACTATCCGTCTAAGATGGAGAGCTTCGACGATTTTGATAAAATGGTTGAGAGCTGCTACGTAGACCAGAAGAATATTGAAAAAATCGTTCCCTCAACTCTCGAGGGCTGCGTTGTTCGTGTTTGCGATATAATTGCGTATCTTGGAAAGGATAGACAGGACGCTACGAGAGCTAAACTCACAAGCTCCGATTATTCTCTCGGAGATGCGGGAATAGGAACGATAAACGCAGAAATAATCAACAACCTTGAAGTAAATATAATCGAGAACAGCTACGGTAAACCCTATATAATGCTTGATAAGGAGCATTACCTCGGACTTAAAGAGGCAAAGAAGACGAATTACGAGCAGATTTACAGAATAGAGAAGGTAACTCACGTTCTCGATAATACCGTAAAGCCTATGATGCAGAATATGTATAAAAAGCTGTTATCCGACCTCAAGAGCGGAAACAAGAATTCTCCCATATTCAAGCATCACGTTGATTTTGTGCAGGGAAATCACTATGCGGCAAAAACACCCTACATAGAAACGGAGCCGAACCAAATAGTCGTAGACTATATGGCGTCAATGACCGACGACTACTGCACCGAGCTTTACGAATATCTTTTCCCTAGTAGCAACGTACATATCAACTATCACGGATACTTTGAGGATTTGATATGACGCATATGCCGTATATCAAATTCCGTTTTTGTTAATTTTACATATAAATTTTTCTTTGGAGGACTTATGGAAAGAGAAAAGCTTGGCAGCCGATTAGGCTTTATTTTGCTTAGCGCAGGCTGTGCAATAGGAATAGGAAACGTGTGGAAATTTCCTTATATGGTAGGTCAGTACGGCGGAGGAATTTTCGTTCTTATTTACCTGTTCTTCCTTGTCATTTTCGGAGTTCCCGTAATGACTATGGAGTTTTCACTGGGAAGGGCGAGTCAGAAAAGCCCGGTAAAACTGTATCAGCAGCTTGAACCTGCGGGATCTAAGTGGCATTTTCATGGAATAGCGGCGTTTATTGGCAACGTTTTGCTGATGATGTTCTATACAAACGTTTCCGGTTGGTTGCTGCAATATTTTGTCAAAATGGTAAAGGGCGACTTTTCAGATATGAGCAGTTCTGCTGTCAATACTGAATTTTTTGAAATGCAGGCTGATCCATGGACTCAGATATTCTTTATGGCCGTGGTTGTAATAGTAGGCGTGACGGTTTGTTTTTTTGGTGTGAAAAATAGCCTTGAAAAAATAACTAAGGTTTTAATGATCGCCTTGCTCGTTATAATGATAATTCTTGCTTTTAACGGATTTTTCCTTGACGGAGCTAAGGAGGGAATAAAATTCTATCTCATTCCTAATTTAGACACTATGCGTGAGATAGGTATTTTCAATATAATAACAGGAGCATTAAGTCAGGCGTTTTTCACTCTTAGCTTAGGTATAGGCTCAATGGCAATATTCGGAAGCTATCTCAGTCGTGACCGTTCGCTTCTTGGTGAATCGCTTAACGTTGCTATGCTTGACACTTTTGTTGCATTTGTTTCAGGCCTTATCATTTTCCCGGCTTGCTTTACTTACAACGACGGTGTTGTGGACGCAGGTCCTCCTCTGATATTCCAGACCCTTCCGAACGTTTTTGTAAATATGCCACTCGGACGTCTCTGGGGAAGCTTATTTTTCCTCTTCCTTTCATTCGCGGCGCTTTCTACGATCTTTGCTGTGTTTGAAAATATCTTCGCATGCGAAATGGATCTTTTCGGCTGGAGCAGAAAAAAGGCGTGTATTATCGGCGGATCGGCGCTTTTTGTACTTTCCATTCCGTGTATTCTCGGCTTTAACGTCTTGTCCGGATTTACCCCCTTTGGAGAAGGTACATCTGTGCTTGACCTTGAGGATTTCATAGTATCAAATCTTTTGCTTCCCATAGGTTCCTTTATATTCGTGCTTTTCTGTGTATGTAAGAAGGGGTGGGGCTGGGATAACTTTATAAAGGAAGCAAATGAAGGAAAGGGCGTAAAAATCGCAAACTGGATGCGAGTTTATATGAAATACGTTCTTCCGGTTATAATGGTTGCCTTTATAATAATAAGTATTGTAACTTTTTTTGTATAATCATTTGGAGACGACTGCCGCACCGAGCTTTACGAATATTTTTTTCCGAACAGTAACGTGCATATCAACTATCACGGATACTTTGAGGATTTAAATTAAAAATTAAAATAGCCCGATTTTCGAAATGAAAATCGGGCTTGTTTTATATGTTTTAAATTAGTTGGACACGTAGGGAAGAAGAGCCATCTGACGAGCTCTCTTGATTGCTACGGTAAGCTGTCTCTGGTGAAGAGCGCAGGTTCCGGATACGCGTCTGGGGAGGATCTTAGCTCTCTCAGAGATAAACTTTCTGAGCTTTGCTACGTCCTTGTAGTCGATTCCGTCTACTTTATCCTGGCAGAAGATGCAAACCTTCTTTCTTCTGTGCATAGGACGGAAGGGGCGCTGAGTATCGTTTCTATCCATCTTGAATAGTCCATAACCTTTCTAACTCACGTTTTCTGTATTGCTTGTCCGTTGTGAGTCTAACGGACAAGGGCGATATCTCTCTTCATTAGAAGGGAAGGTCGCCGTCATTAGGAATTTCTTCAAACGTTGCGCCGGCACTGTTGAATGTGGGAGCGCCGTATGCTTCAGGAGTGTAGGAAGAGCCCTGAATGGGAGCGCCGGGAGCGCCTGCGCCATTCTGAGTAGCAGAAGCAACGAAGGAAACTTCGTCTGCAACTACCTCGGTAGCATATCTCTTCTGTCCCTGAGTGTCATTCCAGCTTCTGGTCTGAAGCTGACCGCAAATGAGAATGGGATTACCCTTTTTGAAATAGCGGCTGACAAATTCAGCCTGCTGTCTCCAAGTAACTACGTTAATGAAGTCAACATTTTGCTGTCCCTGGTCGGCTCTAGCAAAACGACGGTTTACAGCGATAGAGAAAGAGCACACCGAGATTCCTCCGGTAGTCTGCTTCAATTCGGGATCTGCCGTCATATTTCCGATAAGGATTACTTTATTGAAACT
>JAZRLJ010000185.1:0-2799 GCA_045646755.1 Eubacteriales bacterium
GTATATTTTCTTACAGATTTATTGGGTATTGGAAGGACGTAGGGACAATTTCGTCGTTATGGGAATCTAATATGGATTTACTTAAAGATAATCCGTCAATTAACATTCAAGATAAGAATTTTAAAATCTTATCAAGAAACAGAGCGCGTCCGCCACAGTATCATGGAAGTCAAGCCGTTGTAAAAAGAGCCCTTATTTCCGAAGGCTGTCAGATATATGGCAGAGTGGAAAATTCAGTGCTTTCGGGGGGTGTAATAGTAAAGAAGGGTGCTCTTGTAAAGGATAGCGTAATTATGGATGACGTCATTATCTCTGAAAACGCACAAATATACAAATCTATTATTGATGCCGAGGCTTTTGTTGGAAAAAATGCAGTTGTCGGAAGAGCGGATGCAGGAAAGGAGGAAATAACCGTTATCAGCAAAGGAGAAAGAATAAGTGCTGATGTAACGGTTGTTTAAAGAATGGGAGCAGCAGGAATAATATTTTCAAGCTTAAATGAGAGTAATTTGTCAAGACTTACCACCGATAGAACTGTTGCGGCAATTCCGTTTGCCTGCAGATACAGACTTATCGACTTTGCTCTTTCTAATATGGTAAACGCAAACATATCAAACATTTGTGTTGTGGCTAACTATAATTACCGTTCGCTTGTTGAACATATCGGAAGCGGTAAAGACTGGGATCTTGCCAGAAGAGAAAAGGGTATAAATATGATTTCTCCTTTTCAAACTATGAACGGTTACTCTGGAAAGGTATTTTCGACTAAGCTTGAAGCACTCAAAAATATGAAGGAGTATATAAACGATTTTAAGGAAGAGTACGTTATACTTATGGATTCGCAGAACGTTCTTAATATTGAGTTAAAAAAGGTTATTGAAGAGCACGAAAAAGCTAAAGCGCAAATAACCATTATTACTCGAAGAATACAGCCTGATTTTACGTCAAAAACACCAAGAATGCTCATTTCTTCAACGCAAGGTAATATAACTGATATAGTTATGGGTTCTTCTTATATACCGCAAAACTCGGAGCTATCGTTAGATATTTTCGTAATGAAAACGGAGTATCTTAGAAGAATAATTGAGGATGCAAACGCACATTCCTTAACAAGTCTTACAAATCTGCTTTTAACAAGCTATAAGCATTCACATTATAAAACCTATTGCTTTGAGGGATACGTTGCCTCGGTATCAAGCTTTATTGATTATTACAGATGTTCTATGGAGCTGATAAAATCCGAAAAAGCAAGAAGCTCCTTACTTTTTAAAGCAGGATTTCCTATATTTACAAGAGTTCACAACTCAGCCCCCACAGTGCATAAGGACATCGCAAAAATTGAAAATTCCCTTATCGCAGACGAGTGCGTTATTGAAGGAACAGTTATAAATTCGGTTGTTTTCAGAGGTGTGCATATAGGTAAGAATTCGGTCATAAAGGACAGCGTTCTTTTTCACGGAACTTTCGTAGAAGATAACGCAAGCCTTAGTTATATAGTTACTGATAAAAATGTGCACGTCACAAGCTGTGTAAAGCTTTGCGGTAATGAAAATATCCCTTTTTATGTAAAAAAAGGAAGGAGGGTATAGCAATGAGGATTATGTACGTATGCTGTGAATGTGCGCCGTTTGCTACAAGCGGTGGGCTTGGTGAGGTAATGGCTACATTGCCCGGTGCTATCAAAAAAGCAAATCCTGGCTCAGAAGTGTCGGTGATATTGCCATATTATGATGCTATAAGAGAGCAATATGGAAATAAAATGAGAAAAATCTGCGATTTTATTTTTAATCTTTCTTGGAGAAGCACCGGAGGCAGCGTTTTTGAAATAAAAGATAAAGATAATGGCATAACTTATTACTTTATTGAAAATCATCGCTATTTTGATCGCGGTAATTTATACGGAGAAAACGACGATGTAGAACGCTTTGCGTTCTTCGGTAAAGCCGTTTTGGAATTTATACTGAAAAGTGATAAAATCCCTGACATATTACATGCAAACGATTGGCAGAGCGCCTCTTCGGTGATTTATCTCAAAACTTTATACAAAAACAACGATAATCTCTCAAAGATTAGAACCGTTTATACAATTCATAATATTGAATATCAGGGAAAATATAGTACGTATGGCATTGGAGACATTTTAGGATTAAGTGATTTTGATAAAAATTATGTTGAATACGATGGCTGCTTAAATCTTATGAAAGGCGCAATAATGCTATCGGATTATATATCAACAGTAAGTCCGAATTACAAGGATGAACTTAAGTATGATTTCTTTGCATTCGGACTCGCACCCATTATAAATTCCGTCACACATAAAATGTGCGGCATAATTAACGGTATCGATTATGATTATTTTTCTCCCCAAAAGGATAAAGATATATATTTTCCATATAATAAAGACAATGCAAAAGATGGCAAAAAAGCAAACAAATTACAGTTTCAAAGAGAATTCGGACTACAGGCAAGCGAAAATACCCCAATCATATCAATAGTTACGAGATTAACAGAGACTAAAGGAATAGATTTGATTCTACACATAATTGAAGAAATTTTAAGTACCGATATACAAATTGTCGTTTTGGGAAGCGGGGAAAAGAAATATGAGAATGAATTTATAAAATTATCTCATAAATACGAAAATATGGTTTCGGTAATAAAATTTGACCGTACGCTATCAAAAAAGATTTATGCAGCCTCCGATATATTTTTGATGCCATCTAAAAGTGAGCCGTGCGGTTTGTCACAAATGGTAGCATGCTCATATGGAGCAGTTCCGATAGTCCGCTCAGTAGGAGG
>JAZRLJ010000186.1:0-5763 GCA_045646755.1 Eubacteriales bacterium
GTGTCTATCTTTCCTTTCTTTAAATATAGATTAAATTAAAAGGCAGGATTCTCAAAATCCTGCCTAATACTCTTTACGGGATATAGCTTTCTAAAATTTTCATAATGCCGTCTTTATACACGTTTCCGCAAAGCACGTCACCGTTTGGTGAAAAGGAAATACAGCGCACGTCATACGGGTCGTCTATATATGGATTTTCCGGGGCGCTATCCTTAAAATACTCGGAGAGATATTTAAGCGCGTTCCCCTCGGGGAAAACAACGTTCCCCTCTCCGATAGGTATATTCATATCGGAAAAGTTATCCAAAATCTCACGGGTTTTGCGGTTATATGAGTTATCGTCCGCAGGGTCTACAAGCCAAGCGGGTTGCAGGCGAATGGGAATACCGAGACTTACGCACTCCCTCGCAAATATTCTCACTGTATCAAGAGGTATCGTCCTCTGATGAAATGCATCAACCGAGAGAAGAAGGTCGTTTACACCGCACCGAGAAAGCTCCTGTGCAACCTCGCGGATGTTTTTCTCATTCTTAGAAAAATATCCGTTTGTTATAATCTGTCGCTTAGGTATATTAAGCTCGGTTGCAACGCTCATAATCTCGTATACCGCATCGGTATACAAAAGCGGCTCTCCGCCAAAGGTCATTACTGTTTTTATATCATACTCGCGAGAAATCTTACGCACCGAGTCCGCAGCAACCTTCGGGTCAATCCTCTCACCGCACGAGGTGTGGTCTCCCTCGGAGCAATGCTCACACTGACCTGTGCAGGCGTATGTGACTACAAACTCGATTTTATTAAGATTTTTAAGATACCGATTTTTCACTTTATCTTCTTTCCGTCAGAGAATGCCTGACCTACCTTATCGCCAAATCTGAGGTATGCGTGCGATACGCTGTCATATATAACGGGATCAAGCCTCTTTACGTCTATTCTGCCGTTTTCGTCTAAGATGCTATCGTCGGCGCTGACGTTTACAATGTCTCCGACACATATTCCGTCCTCATTAAATTTAAGAAGCTTACACTCCACCGTCATTTTAAGCTCTTCGATTACAGGCGCATTGACAAACTCACTCTTTACGGCGTGAAATCCCGCTCTCTCAAATTTGTCGGGCACGTCGTTCGCCGACACGATACCGACGTAATCGCAGGGGATAACAGTTTCTGCGGTAGCAAAGCTAACAGTAAACGCTCCCGTCTTTTTTATGTTTTCCGTAGTTTTATGGTCGTCCGCAAGGCAAACCATAACCTGATTTGTATCGTATATACCGCCCCAGGCAGCATTCATTGCGTTGGGCACACCGGCCTCGTCATAAGTACCTACGATAAGCACGGGCATAGGGTAAAGCCAAGTTTTTGCTCCGAAATTTTTACGCATAGTGTTATTCCTTTCATATAAGGTATTATTAAAATCTACAATAATTATAACAAACTCAATCGCAGCTGTCAACAAATTCATCTGCATAAAACAAAGCGGAGCGCCATAGACTGTAATATCAAGCTTATACGGAGAAATTATGAAGCATTCTATAGGACTATGGCAGCTAATGGGATTTGCAGTAACCTCTCTTCTCGGCACGCTGCTTCACTTTTTATACGAATGGCTTGGAAAGGCAAAATGGATAGCGCCCTTCTCGGGTGTAAATGAATCGACCTGGGAGCATATGAAATTACTGTTTTGGCCTATGTTTATCTTTGCTATCGCGCAAAGCTTTTTCTTTAAGGAGCGCACGGATTTTTGGTGTATCAAGCTGCGCGGTATTCTTCTCGGGCTCGGCTTGATACCCGTTATATTTTACACTTATAACGGTGCGATAGGAAAATCCCCCGACTGGATAAATATTGCGATATTCTTTATCTCTGCGGCAGTAGCGTATATTTATGAAGCGCGGGCGTTAAAAAAAGAGCCTAAATCTTGCAACAAAAGACTTTCTGTTTCGTTTTTGTGTATTATTGCCGCCTTATTCGTTTTGTTCACATTTATAACTCCCGAATTTGCGATTTTCAAAGACCCTATAACGAGCGCATACGGAATATAAGTCAAAAACGAAAAAAAGAGCCGAGAAAAATCTCGGCTCTTTTTTACTAGTCTATTAGTCAATCTCTACGATCCAGCCCTCGGGAGCTTCAATGCGTCCCATCTGGATACCTGTAAGAGTTTCGTAAAGCTTCTTGGTGGTAGGACCCATCTCGGTCATACCTGCGGGGAAGCAAATCTCACGGCCGTGGTCAACCATCTTACCAACGGGAGAGATAACTGCGGCAGTACCACAGAGACCGCACTCGTCAAAGCTATCAAGCTCGCTCTTGTTGATAACTCTCTCCTCAGCGTTAAGTCCGAGGTAGTCACGAGCAACAACCATAAGAGAGCGACGGGTGATAGAAGGAAGAATACTGTCGGACTTAGGAGTTACAACGCTTCCGTCCTTCGTAACGAAGATTATGTTTGCTCCGCCTGTTTCCTCAATGGTAGTATGAGTTGCAGCATCAAGGTATACGTTCTCGTCATAGCCTTCCTCGTGAGCGTCTACGATGTTGTAAAGGCTCATTGCGTAGTTAAGACCTGCCTTAATGTGTCCTGTTCCGTGAGGAGCAGCTCTGTCAAGGTCTGAAAGACGAAGAGTAAGAGGTCTTACTCCGCCCTTGAAGTAAGGTCCAACGGGGGTAACGAGAATACGGAACTGATACTCGGTAGCGGGCTTAACGCCGATAACCGCGTTTGTTCCCATAATATAAGGTCTGATGTAAAGGGTTGCACCCGATCCAAAGGGAGGAACGTAAGCTGCGTTTGCCTTAACAACCTTCTTTACTGCCTCGATAAACTTTTCCTTGGGGTAAACGGGCATCTTAAGTCTCTTTGCGCTATCCTCAAGACGCTGAGCGTTGAGGTCAGGGCGGAAGGTAACTATTCTGCCGTCCTCGGTGGTGTATGCCTTAAGACCTTCAAAGCAGGTCTGAGCGTACTGGAATACGCAAGCACACTCGTTGAGGGTGATGGTATGGTCAGGGGTAAGAGTTCCCTCGTCCCACTTGCCGTCTTTGTAATTAGAAACGAAGCTGTAATCTGTCTCCATATAGCCGAAGCCAAGAGAAGCCCAGTCAATATTTTTCTTTTCCATTGTAAACTCCATAATTTAATTATTTGTAGTCTCTTCCAAGAGTGAGAGCCTTTATGTTAAGCTCCTTAAGAGCCGCCTTCTTAGGCGGAACAAGCTTCTCTACAACCTCAGCAGCTCCTTCGAAGGAAAGCTCTGGGTGATTTTCAAGAAGATGTCCGATGATAATCATATTGGCAAGGTTACCAAGTCCCTCTTCCTTCGCAATCTGAGTTGCAGGAATGTAGAACACCTCTACATCGTCTCTCTCAACCTTTGCGCCAATGAGAGAAGAGTCAACGTATATCTGACCTCCGGGAAGCACGGAATCAACGTACTTAGTAAGAGAGGGAAGGTTCATTGCAATAAGAACGCCAGGGGAAATGATAATGGGAGAGCCAACGGGACTGTCGGAAAGGATTATATTACAGTTTGCCGTACCTCCGCGCATCTCGGGGCCTTAGGAGGGAAGCCAGGATACCTGAAGCTCCTCAACGAGTCCCTTGTAAGCGAGGAATTTGCCCGAGAAGAGTATGCCCTGTCCGCCAAAGCCTGCTATAAGTATCTCTGTGGTTTTCATTTTGCATCTCCTCCGTTCTCGCTTCTGTCCTTATATACTCCGATAGGATAGTAAGGAAGCATATCGCTCTCTATCCATTCAAGAGCCTGCTTGGGTGTCATTCCCCAGTTGGTAGGACAAGCGGAAACTACCTCAACGAGAGAGAATCCCTTGCCGTCTATCTGGTTCTGGAAAGCCTTTTTAATTGCCTTCTTAGCATTTTTTACGTTCTTTACGTTGTTTACTGCAACGCGGGTTATGTACTCGGGGCCCTCGAGGGTTGCAAGCATCTCGCTCACTCTGATAGGCCAACCGCAGTGGTTAACGTCACGTCCGTAGGGAGAGGTCTGAGTTACCTGACCGGGAAGGCTGGTAGGAGCCATCTGACCGCCGGTCATACCGTAGATTGCATTGTTTACAAATATAACGGTGATATTCTCGTTTCTTGCTGCTGCGTGAACGGTCTCAGCCATACCTATAGATGCAAGGTCTCCGTCGCCCTGATAGGTAAATACTACGTTCTCGGGACGGCAACGCTTGATACCGGTAGCAACCGCGGGAGCTCTTCCGTGGGCTGCCTCGATCATATCACAGTTAAAGTAATCGTATGCCATAACCGCGCAGCCAACGGGTGCTACGCCTATAGCCTTTCCTTCTATCTCGAGCTCGTCCATTACCTCAGCAACAAGACGGTGAATAATACCGTGGGGACAGCCGGGGCAGTAATGGAACGGAACGTCTGCCAGTGCCTTAGGCTTTTCAAATACTATTGCCATAATCAGAATTCTCCTTTCTCTGCCTTGGATATAGCGGCAAGAACCTCGTCGGGAGTAGGAATCATACCGCCCGCGCGGTTGCAAAGTGAAACGGGTCTCTTGCTCTCGGTAGCAAGTCTTACGTCCTCGATCATCTGGCCCATGCTGAGCTCAACGGAAATGAAGCACTTAACCTTATCCGCCGCTGCTCTGAGCGCTTTGGTGGGGAAGGGCCAGAGGGTAATGGGACGGATAAGACCGACCTTTATTCCCTGTTTTCTTGCCTCTGCTACTGCATTCTTAGCTACTCTGGAAGCAATACCGAACGCTACGACACAGATTTCTGCGTCGTCCATCATATATTCCTCCCACATAGCCTCGCTCTCTTCTATTGCCTTATACTTCTCGAAGCGCTCGAAGTTAGTTCTTTCAAGCTCGTCGGGCTTAAGGTAAAGTGAGTTAACTACGTTATGCTTTCTCTTGCACTCTGTACCTGTGAGTGCCCAGGGCTTCTCGTAAACGGTAGGCTCGGTATCCTCAAAGGTGATGGGCTCCATCATCTGACCGATAGTACCGTCAGCAAGTATCATAGAGGTCATGCGATACTTGTCGGCAAGGTCAAAGCCCTTGATAGTAAGGCTCGCCATTTCCTGTACGGATGCAGGCGCGAGAACTATCATACGGTAGTCACCGTGTCCGCCGCCCTTGGTAGCCTGGAAATAGTCGGACTGAGAGGGCTGAATACCGCCGAGACCGGGTCCGCCGCGCTGTACGTTAACAACGAGAGCGGGAATGTCTGAGCCTGCTATGTAGCTGAGTCCCTCTGCCTTAAGAGATATTCCGGGGCTGGAGGAGGATGTCATAACGCGCATACCTGCCGCTGCCGCTCCGTATACCATATTTATAGATGCGATTTCACTCTCTGCCTGAAGGAAGATACCACCGATTTTAGGCATTTTCTTCGCCATATACGCGGCAATCTCGGTCTGAGGAGTGATGGGATATCCAAAATAGTGTCGGCAACCTGCTCTGATAGCAGCCTCTGCTATTGCTTCGTTGCCCTTCATCAAAATTCTTTCTGCCATAATTTTCTCCATTCCGTCGCCCTGCGGCGACTGCAAAAAATCCAAGCTTGGAGCTTTATTCTCCGCGCCAATTTTACTTTTCTACTGTTATAATGCAATCGGGACACATCGTTGCGCAGAATGCACATCCTATGCACTTGTCCTGATCCTTCATAAATGCGGGAGAATATCCCTTGGGGTTGAGCTTATCCTGCGCTATTGCCAGACACTGCTTGGGACAAGCGTCGACACACAAGCCACAGCCCTTACACATATCAGTGTTAAATG
>JAZRLJ010000187.1:0-5338 GCA_045646755.1 Eubacteriales bacterium
TGTTACCTTCATACCAATAGCTCTTCCGTCAGAAGTATATACTATCTTTGCGTTGTCGGTATCTATATAAGAAGCGGGTGTGGTTGCTGTATTTCTCTGAGCATGATACTTTATAAGTATTCCGTCACCGACAACAGTGAATTCGTCTCTTATAGAGTCGTAGTAAGGAGTATAATTAAAGGCTCTTGAGCCAACCTCAGTAACAGCGGCAGGAATATTTATCTCTTCAAGCTTTATGGCGTTGAAGAATGCATCATTGCCTATTACCTTGAGCGTGTCGGGTAAAACTACGCGTGTAAGATTTTTCGCACCAGAAAAAGCACCGTCACATATCGTCTCCACGTAAGAGGGGGCGGTATATTCGGAAAGCTCGCTATTCTTGGGAAAGACTACAATCTTCTTCTCGGAAACGCACACCAGAGCTCCGCCTGTCGAAGTAAAATAAGGATTATCCGCATCTACCTTGATTTCTTTAAGACACTCGCAACCCGAAAAAGCACCGTCGCCTACCGAATTAAGATTTTTCGGCAGGGTTATCTCTTCAAGGGCCTCACAGCCCGAAAATGCATTTTTTTCTATCCGGGTAAGAGTCGTCGGAAGAGCAAGTGAGGTAAGAGATACACAGTAAGCAAAAGCTCCGCCGTCTATACGCTCACACCCCTCAAAAAGAGTGACCGACTCAAGCTCACTGCAGGATTTAAAGGCTGAGCTCGATACAGCCTTCACCGATGCCGGAATTACAACCGATTTTAAAGAGGTGCAACCGTAGAAAGCGCCTTCCGAAAGTGTTGTAAGAGTCTCGGGAAGTGTCAGAGTTTCAAGTGATGAGCAAGACATAAACGCGCCTTTTCCTATCTCACAAACCGCACTGTCAAAGGTTATTTCCTTAAGCGAAGTGCAACCTGAAAAGGCGAAATCGCATATTTTCTCAAGAAAAAGTCCGAGATAAATGCTCTTCATATCCTCGTTCTCCGAAAAGGCATACTCGCCTACCGACGTAACGGGAATCAGATCAATCACTCCAGGAATCGTGACGTTTTCGGCGATACCGTGATATGCAACTATCTCTATTTCTTTGCCTTCTTCACCTATGAAGCGACATTCAAAATCCTCGTATATAAAATTATCCCCAGTACCAGTCGGCGCGGGCTCGTCCTTTCCGCCAAGAAGGACTATAAGAAGAAGCACGCCTGCGAGAAGAAGCGCCAGAGTGATAGAGGAAATTATAATAACTTTCTTTTTGCTCATTTTTATCTCCGTTTATTATGGCAGTAAATCTTTTATAAAAATGTCTTTTGAGCTTATTATACTATATTAGGGCATCAATGTCAACGGTAAAGTCATATTACAAATGTAAATATGGTGAATAAAAGACCTTGTTTGAGAAAAAATAGAAATACTCACATTTTTTGAAAGGAAGATCAAATGAAGCTAAAAAGAATTCTCAGCATCTTTGTTTTGGCAACACTTCTTATAGGGGGCGTTTTTGCCGTAGCGGCAAATGCGGGATTTGGTAGTGGAATAGCAGTTGCAGCCGCAGAGACTAAGATTATAAAATCCCAGGTTTACGGCAAGAAAATAGTATTCTCTGACCTCGACTTTAAGCAGGGACTTGCCATCACTGATTTTGACAAAATCGAAATAACGAAAATACCTCTTTCTACAGAAGGAACTTTACTACTCGCAGGCAGAAGAGTTAAGGAAGGAACTGTAATCAAGCGTAAGAATATAGGCGCGCTCGTTTTCGTTCCTGCAGACAAAAATCTCGAAGAATGTAAATTTTCGTTTACAACTGAGGACTTTGCAGAGGGTGCGGAGGTTGATTTTATTATCAAATACACCGACAAGGTGAACTATGCTCCCGAGATAGACGAGAGCGTCAGCGCATCAGTTTCAACCCAGCGTGAGGTATCCGTCTACGGTCAGATGTCAGCGCGTGACAAGGAGGGTGATGCTGTAGAATATATCGTAGTAAGCTACCCTAAATCAGGCACTTTGCGCATAAGCGATAAGGAAAACGGCGAATACGTTTACACTCCACCCGAGAGCTTTACAGGAAGCGACTCCTTCTCATACGTAGCGCGTGACCAATGGGGAAATTTCTCCAAGCTCTGCAAGGTAAAGATAGACGTCGGTGAAAGAATGAGCGAGGTTGTATATTCGGATATGGTCGATAGTAAGAATTATAATGCCGCAGTAACCCTTACCGCAATGGGTATCATGAGCGGAAAGCTTGTCGGTGACAACTCCTACTTTATGCCCGAGGAAAGCGTAAGTCGCGCAGAATTTCTCACAATGGCAATGAAATGCGCGGGTGTAAGCCCTGACAAGAGCACATCTGCAAGTTATTTTGACGATAACGCTCAAATCTCCGCAGGTCATCTGCCCTACGTTAAAGCTGCCGCAAAGCTTGGGATTATCAACGGAGAATTCAAGGAAGGAAATCTTCTATTCAGACCGAATGACGCGATAACGAAATACGAGGCCGCTTCAATTCTCGCAAATCTTATGGATATCTCGGGTGTCGAAGCCTCTGTTACCTTCGAGGATAAAAATTCCATTCCCGTATGGGCAAGAGACGGACTCACCAAGCTCTGCTCAATGGGAATTATATCATACGAGGGAGAAACCGTTAACGCAGGCGCAACGCTTACAAGAGGGGATGCAGCGGAATACCTCTATAATATGCTCAAATATAGCGAATAAATTATAAGAGTGAGCTAGATTTACAACTAGCTCACTCTTTGTCTTAGACGTTATAATAGTTGTAAATTCTGATACTGTTTCCTACAGGAATGCCTCCGGAAAATTTAGATGCGAAGCAATACTGAAGCCCTGCGCTATGAGGAATTTTATTAGCGTATCCGAAATCGTCCGCCTCCGCTTTTGTATTAAATATTCCAAGTATCGTTTCATCCTCGCCTGACATTATTGCTACTGCGTATTTTGTTTTCATTTTTCTTTTCCTCCGAGGTTTTGTTTTTTCCTTCTGAGAAAATTATACAGCAAATTGTGTACGATAAAAGGGACAGTTCTGCTTTTTAAATCAAGTTTTTCAAATTTAATATTTTTTCTCAAAAAGTATTGACAAACTTGTCACGATATGGTATTATATTAGAGCGCAAATTGATATGCCCCTGTAGCTCAGCTGGTAGAGCACTTGACTTTTAATCAAGGTGTCCGGAGTTCGATTCTCCGCAGGAGCACCACAAAAAGAGAGAGCACCCTCGTGGTGCTCTCTCTTTTTGTGCTCACTGCGGGAAGAGAACTCCGTTTCGTGCTCTGCACGAAAAGGAGTTCGAACCACAGCACCGACGTCTCGCGGGGCGAGACACCCCAAGCTTCCATCTGTACTCAGCCTACGAATTTTCTACTCTCTTCCCTCGGTGCTGATTCTCCGTAGGAGCGACGCACTATGAATTGCTTTCTAACTATTATAAATTAACACATAAAAACTATTTCTCGTCACTCAACTCTAAAATGTAATCAGTTGATGTTTTATAAAATTTTGCCAGAGCTATTAAAAAATCTAATGGAATTTGTCTTTGACCGTTTTCGTATTGAGAATAAGTGTTCTGCCTTACATTCAAAATTTTTGCAACATCCGCTTGTGTTAAATCACTATCTTCCCTTAACTCTTTTAGTCTCATATCGTTCTCCCTCGTTTTTACTTAAATTATTTTACCACATCTCGTTTTGAGATATTGACTTTTATCTCAAATCGTGATAAAATAATTTTACAAAACAAATTTTATGTATTTAGGTGACACCCTTATGAGAAAAATTCTTGAAGAATTGTGGTTAGGAAACGTTTGCCCCTCCACCGATTGCAGAGAGTCCTCACCGGTTGCAAAGCAGCTGATGGGATATATTGCCACTCATCACGATAACCTACAATCAATGCTTACCGAAGAACAAAAGGAAGTGCTTGAAAAGTTAGATGATTGCTTTGACGAGCTTACGGATATTAACGAGCGTGAAATATTCGTTTACGCATTTAGGCTTGGCGCTAAAATGGCCATTGAAATAATGAATTTTAATGTTAAATAACAAAGAATTATAAAAACACCGCAGCAACGAACATAAAACCGTTGCTACGGTGTTTTCATTTTAATTATTTAAGAATAAACTTCATAAAGCTCTTCTTTCCTCTCTTAACGAGGATACCTGTCTTGAGCTGCTCTTCGGTCACCATAGCTCTAACGTCGGTCACCTTCTCACCGTCAACACTAACTCCACCCTGCTCTATTGCACGTCTGCCCTCGGACTTAGAGGGAACCATCTTGCCGAGAACAAGAAGAGAGTTAAGGTCTATTGCTCCGTCAACAAGCATAGAAGCATCTACCTCTACGCTGGGGGTAAGAGTGCTATCGCCTGCTCCGTAGAGAGCCTGAGCCGCAGCCTTTGCCTTTTCTGCCTCCTCTTCGCCATGAACAAGCTTTGTAAGCTCGTATGCGAGAATTGCCTTAGCTTCGTTAAGCTGAGCGCCCTCCCATTTGTCCATCTCGTCAATCTGCTCGAGAGGAAGGAACGTGAGCATTCTGATGCACTTAAGAACGTCCTTATCGTCAACGTTTCTCCAATACTGGAAGAAATCGTAGGGAGATGTCTTCTTGGGGTCGAGCCATACTGCGCCGCTTGCGGTCTTACCCATCTTCTTACCCTCGGAATTAAGGAGAAGAGTGATGGTCATAGCGTATGCGTCCTTAGAGAGCTTTCTTCTGATAAGCTCTGTACCGCCGAGCATATTCGACCACTGGTCGTCACCGCCGAACTGCATATTACAGCCGTACTTCTGATACAGATAGTAGAAGTCGTAGGACTGCATTATCATATAGTTAAACTCAAGGAAGGAAAGTCCCTTTTCCATTCTCTGCTTATAGCACTCGGCAGAGAGCATTCTGTTTACGGAGAAGCAAGCTCCTACCTCACGAAGCACGTCTACGTAATTAAGGTCAAGAAGCCAATCTGCGTTATTTACCATAATAGCCTTGTCGTCGCCGAATTCAATGAAACGCTCCATCTGACGCTTAAAGCAGTCGCAGTTATGCTGTATAGTCTCGCGTGTCATCATCTGACGCATATCAGTTCTTCCCGAAGGGTCGCCAATCATAGCAGTGCCGCCGCCGATAAGAACGACAGGCTTATTTCCTGCCATCTGAAGTCTCTTCATAAGGCAGAGCGCCATAAAGTGACCTACGTGCAGGCTGTCTGCCGTGGGGTCAAAGCCTATATAAAATTTTGCCCCGCCGTTGTTTATAAGTTCTCTTATCTCAGCCTCATCGGTAACCTGTGCTATAAGGCCTCTCTGTTGCAGTTCTTCATAAATTCCCATGGG
>JAZRLJ010000188.1:0-3110 GCA_045646755.1 Eubacteriales bacterium
CGCTTGGCCTCCGACTTCTCTATCTTGGCGAGCGTTTTTGAAAGATATGCGTTATCCTTGTCGCGAATAAGCTTTTCTCTTACACCCTTGGAAATGTCAGGTGAATTAATATTTTCATATATTCCGTCAAGAGAACCGAAAAGACGAATGAGGTTTCCTGCGGTTTTTTCACCTACACCTGCAACACCGGGAATGTTATCAGAGCTATCACCCATAAGAGCCTTCATATCTACAAATGACTTCGGAGATATGCCGTACTTTTCGTAAAATTCGGGTTCTTTTATAGGTGAGGTATCCGAGTTGGAGGCAAGAAGAACGGTAATCTTCTCATCTATAAGCTGAAGCAGGTCTCGGTCACCTGAGAGCACGTATGCCTCACATTCTTCGTTTGCACTGTGCGCCATTGTAGCTATAGTGCCTTGAATGTCGTCTGCCTCGTATCCGGGGAGCTCGAGAATTTTGAGTCCCATAAGAGCAAGGCACTCCTTTGCGTCGTCAAACTGCATAAGAAGGTCCTCGGGAGTAGGGTGTCTGCCCTGCTTGTATCCGTCGTACATTTTATGTCTGAAGGTCGGTATCTTCAGGTCGAAGGATACCGCCGCATAATCCGGCTTAACGGCGTTGAGCTGTCTTGATATGATATTTATCATACCGAAAATTGCATTGGTAGGCTTTCCGCTTTTTGTGGAAAGCGGACGGACACCGTAAAAAGCGCGGTTGATTATACTGTTTCCGTCTATTACGAGTATTTTTTTCATTCTAATTCTCCAGTCCGACGTCGTCTATTGCTTCTATGCCGTTTATCTCTTCGGGATTTTGCGTATCGTCGCTCTTCATTTCGAGAATGGAAATCTGATTTTCGTCAGGAGCTTCGGCTTCTTTATCGCTCTCTTCCGCAGTCTCTGTGATTTCCGACTTGGGATTCAGCTCTTCCTCGCGCTTTGCAGCGGCTTCCTTGAGCTTTGTTATGAATTGAGATTCGTTTGCATCGGTAAGCTTGTCTACAAGTAAAATCTTTGATGCTGTAAATATAAATATTGAAAACGTAAGGATTGATTCATAAATGGAATTTGATACCGATTCACCGTTGACAAAATATACGATTATTGCGGGAATGGCGGAATAAGCCGAGAGGAGAGCTGTTATAAATCCAAACAGAATATATGCCTTCCACTTTTCACGTCCGAGCGAGAGTCTTATTTCGTAAAGGAAAAATACAGCGCAGAATGCATACACGAGCTGGTCTACCGTTTTTATGGGAGAGGTTATGGGAGTACTTCCGTCAAAATAGAGATAGGAAAGATAAATTGCGAGGAAAACTATTATAGAAAGACCGAAAGAGGCTCTCCTTATGCTTATCGTTCTTACGAAAGCGGTATTAAAGAAGAGATAAGCTGTTGAGAGAAATGCCAGTACTACGAGAAAAATAGAGAGAAGTCTGGTTATCGGAGAGCTTGAATATACGAAGCTTTTTAAGAAACCTACTGCTGTAAATACGAGCGCTGCCGCAAGAGCAGCAGAGGGAATGTAATTTGCAGGGGAAGAAAAGCTCGGTATCAGGGAAAGCTTTTTTCTTGTTCCTATTATATATATAATGAAGAAAACTGTTGCGATAACTATGAGGGCGTCAGCAATCTTTGGAAGTGTTTTTACTGTAAAATAATGAAAATCGTAATTAAAATAGCTTATAAGCGCGATGCTTCTCAGGGTTATTGCGCCTAAAAGAAGCAGCATTAAAAAGGGCAGATAGCTGCCGAAAAGTCTTGTTTTGTTTCTCATTTTGAAGAATTTCCTTCATTTATATTTATATATAGAAATATTGTACTACAAAATTGTTAATAAAATGTAAATAAAACAAAATTAGTTGAAAAAATGGAAAAAAAGAGCCTGTTTGGAGTGTTTACGATTTGATGCGAAGACACCGTTTTGTGCAACTTTCACAAAAACACAGATATAAATTCGTAAAAATTCTAAGAAAATTTTTGAGATTTTTTTGGAAAAAGTATTGCATTTTATATAAAAATAATGTATAATTATAGAGCTTTGATATGCGATGAAGCGGGAGGTGGCTACCCCAGAGGTAGGGAATTTCCGTGGAGTATGTCCGATATTTAACCGGGCGAATTAAGAGTAGTTATGCCTTAGGGCAAGCTGCGTTCTTTGTCGGTTCCGGTAGTCCTCGCGAGACTATCTGAACTGATTTTGTTAGTGCGGGTTTGAAACGCACGGCGCAGTGTAAAACCTCTCGCCCTTCTTAAAACGGTGAAAGCAATACGTAAAAAGGAGGACACAAAAAATGGCACAGGGAAAAATCAGAGTAAGACTCAAGAGCTACGATTCGACAATCATCGACGCTGCGGCGCAGAAGATCGTTGAGGTAGCAAAGAGAAACGGAAGCAGAGTCAGCGGTCCTATTCCGCTTCCCACCGACAAGGAGATTGTTACAATCCTCAGAGCGGTACACAAGTACAAGGACAGCCGTGAGCAGTTCGAAATGCGCACGCACAAGAGACTTATCGATATTCTCGACCCCCAGCAGAAGACTGTAGAGGCTCTCATGAGCATCGAGCTTCCCGCAGGAGTTGAAATTGAGATAAAGGCGTAAGCCTAAAAGGGAGCTTCAAATCCCGAAACCAAAGTCATGTTGGCGAAATCGCTAAGCGAAAATTCAAAGTCGTCAACCAATAACAATGGAGGAAAAGAAAATGAAAAAAGGCATTATCGGCAAGAAGCTGGGCATGACTCAGATCTTCGACGAAAAAGGCAACGTAGTACCCGTAACCCTGATTGAAGCAGGTCCTTGCGTGGTAGCACAGAAGAAGACCGTTGAAAACGACGGCTATGCAGCAATTCAGCTTGCATACGAGGATGCTAAGAAAAAGCATCTTACCAAGGCAGAGGCTGGTCACTTTGAGAAGGCCGGCGTAGCTCTGAAGAAGCATCTCAAGGAATTCAGACTTGAAGACACAAGCGCATACGAGGCAGGTTCCGTAGTAACCGTCGATACCTTCGCCGCAGGCGAGAAGGTCGACATCACCGGTATTACGAAAGGCCGCGGATACACCGGCGCTATTAAGAGATGGAATCTTCACAAGCTCAGAATGACTCAC
>JAZRLJ010000189.1:0-7562 GCA_045646755.1 Eubacteriales bacterium
CATGGCTACGATCCGACTTACCGCGGAGATCGTCCACGCGTGGTAAACGACTTTTTTTGCTCTCTCGGGATTGTTTGCGCCTATATTCTGGCTTATCATCGGCATAGCCGCATACTGTACACCCATAGATATCTTGTTTACGATGTCGTCAATTCTCACGCCTACACCGAAGGTAGCCGAAGCCACGACGCCCACGTTATTTATCATAGCGTTTACGAAGAGCATAGACAGATTTATAAATCCCGACTGTACCGCCATAGGCGTTCCGAGCTTTAGTATCATAGAAGAATAGTGCTTGTTGAGAGTGAAGCTCTCGCGTCTGAACTCAAAGCCGAAGGCGACTCTCTTTCTGTAAAGGTAGAAGAGAGAGAAGATAAAGGAAACTGCCTGACCTATAATGGTTGCCCAAGCAGCTCCCGCAACGCCCCAACCGAGAAGACCTGTGAAAAGAACGTCAAGCACGAGGTTTACCGCAGAAGCAATTCCGATAAAGAGGAAGGGGCGCTTTGCGTCACCCATTCCGCGAAGAACTGCGGAAACCATATTGTAACCCGCAGTGAAAATAAGACCGCCCGCGCATATTACGAGGTAATCCCAAGCCATATCGTACGACTCCGTCGGAACCTTTATAGCCTTAAGTATTGGGTGAGCAAAGGCGATTATTCCTACGGAAAAGATTACGGCTATTATCATAATGAGCAAGAAAAGAGTTCCCATTATGTCGCTCATTTCCTTGTTTTTTCTTGCCCCGAGCGCCTGAGCGATAAGTACCTGTCCCGCGTTTGAAAATCCGAGGCATACCATAGTGGCGAAGTTGACTATCTGGCTCGACTGGGAAACTGCCGAGAGTCCTGCCGTGCCGACGAACTTGCCGACAATTATCATATCTATCGTGCTGTATAAAACCTGAAGAGCGTTTGACGCCATAAAGGGAAGAGCGAAGAGAATTAACATTTTCGCTATGCTGCCCTGCGTAAAATCCTTTGAGAGTTTTCTCGTCTTAACCAAAATTGCTGCTCCATATCTTAAAATTACTTTAATATTTTAGCACCCTTTTTTGTTATTGTCAATCACAATGTCAAAAGACGGAGCAAATTTTACTCCGTCTTAGGTTTATTTTCTTTTCTTTTCGCTCTTCAGGGCGTACTCGCCTCCGATATACATAGCCAGAAGTCCGAAAAGTACTGTTATCGACGTTGCGTATATCAGAACGGTGAAAATTTTATCATAGATAAAATCAGATATAGCCGCAGCGCCGTCGCCTCCTATTATAATTGCCGCGATATATCCAAGCGCCGTTAGTCCGCCTATAAGAAGGTTTATCATTATGCTGTATCCGAAAATAAGCTTCATTTTGTCGGATATTTTCTTTAATCTTTCTTTCATTAAGTAACCTCCCTACGCAAGTCCGAGAATCGGGAGCCAGCCCATAAGGACTATTATCTCCATAGCAAACTGACCGAATACCCAAAAGAGATTGTTTTTAAAGGTTTTGGAGAAGTCTGACTCAGCGAGCGACATTCCGGCGTACATACCGAGACCAAGGGGTGGGGTGATGCCGCACATAACTCCGCAGATGCAGGGAAGCATTGCGGCGGCAAGAATGGGGTTTACTCCCACCGAGGCAAGAACGGTTATAAACACGGGACCGAAAATAACGACCAAGGAGGACCCGGGAATAACCATTCCGAGAAAGCAGGTAAAAACGCATATAAATACGACCATACCGAATCTTGAAAAATCAAGACCCATAATAAATCCCTGCATTTCCTCCGCTACGTTCATAGCCGAAAAGAGCGCGCCGACCATATATCCGATAATACATACGCCAACCGCAGGGGAAATTGACTTAGTGCCCTTGGCAAACGCTTTCGCCAAGGCGTGAGGGGTGAGAGCTTTTTTGTCCTTTGCTACAAGGCAGGTGATAAGAGTTACCATACCCGGAATAAACAGGAGAAGCGAGCTTGAAAAGGCCTTTGCTCCCTTAGCTCCGAGCCTTGCAGTAAAGAAGGTGTCTTTAAAAAGATAGTCGAGAAGAAAGGGGAGCAGAATTATAACGGGGAGAAGAAGTCCCTGCCAGCTTTCCTTGAGGCTGTCCTTAAACGAAGGCAGCTCTTCCTTTGCCATAGGCTTCACCTTGTAGTACTTACAAAAGGCAAAAAGTGTTAGTATTCTTTGCAGAATGAACCAAAGTGAAATTCCCCACAGTATAATCCAGAACTGTCCCGTAGTCATAGCGCTGAACGGGTAGAGCGCCGCAAAAGCGCCGAGCGCCGCCACGATATTTGAGGAAGGGGGAATCATATTTCCCATATAGCTTGAGTTACTCTCTACGTTTGCGGCAAGCTCGGGCGGAAATCCCGATTTTTTCATAGCGGGAATGGTTATCGCACCCGTTGCCATAACGTTGCCAGGGCCGCTGCCCGAGAGAGCTCCCATAAACGAGGATGCGATTATTGAGACGTATCCCGCGCCTCCGGGTATTTTTCCGAGCAGGGACAGAATTATCGCTACGCAACCGTCAATGATTTTCGTTTTCGTCAGAATTATTGACATAGCGACGAAGGCGGTCATTGAATATATAAGAGATGATGATAGACCGCTTATTATAAACGAGCCCGTTTTTGTCCAGGTGTTTGTTACTGCAAGAAGAATGATAAAGCTTATAAGTACCGCCTCATATATGGGACGTTTAAGGAGCATAAACCATATCAGAACGACACCCAGCATAATAAATAGATATAGAAAAGCTGATGGCATATTATTCCTTAACGCTCCTTTTGACAGAGAAGATAAAGTCGCGTTCGGCGGAGGTTAAAAATTGCTCTTTTCTGTAAAAAACGCAAACTTTTCTTGTCAAATTCCTCGATATTTCCTCGGAAAACGGCA
This sequence comes from Eubacteriales bacterium, assembly GCA_045646755.1. GTDB lineage: Bacteria > Bacillota > Clostridia > Oscillospirales > CAG-272 > UBA1740. The sequence goes on from JAZRLJ010000189.1 coordinate 2,890, forward strand.
AAAATTCTATTTTAGAAAGATGCTCTGGAGAGCTGAATGCTTTGATGTAAGAGGGGGCTAACATAACGCCCAGACCTCTCTTTACGAGCGCAAGTCCGCTCTCTATCGACTGACATTCTATCTCGGGGGCAGGTGCGCCTAATTTATTCGAAATTTCTGTAAGAGTACGGCGCATTGACTGTCCCTTTCCTACGCTTATTATGGGTAATGTGCGCATAAGTGTCGTCGCGTCAAGTCCGTTTATAAAACCCTTTGGAGCTGCGAGAAATATTTTTTCATTGTAAATCTCCGCCATCTCAAAGCTGTTTGTTTCCTCGTCATCAATGCTGATTATCACGTCAAGCTCTCCTCTTGAAAGGCTCTCGGAAAGCTCTCGCGTAGTCTTTTCTGCTATCATAACTCTACCGTCGGGACGTGATTTTTTGTACGCCTCTATTATCGCGGGTATCATATATGGCGAGCGTGACGGACTAATTCCAATGCGAACAAGAGAGCTTTTCTTTGACTTTATTTCGACGAGCTGCTTATCAAGCTGCACTGAGAGATCAATAAAGCGCTTTCCGTAGGAAATATAGCTTTCGCCTGCCTCCGTAGGTCTAAGCGGAATAACGCTTCGGTCGAATAGCTCAAGCCCAATCTCACCCTCAAGCTTTTTTATGTATTTACTCAGTGTAGGCTGTGAAATTCCCAGTCGTTCTGCCGCTTGAGAGATGCTGCCTGCTTCGGCTATCGCTATTGCGTATTCAAAGCTTTTTATTTGCTTCATAACTTTTCTCCTATAGCATAATTGCAATATGTTATGGCGTGTTTGCCATAAGGATTATACAACAATATTTTTTCTTTGTCAATAGGCAAGAAAATATCACAGGGTGTATTTTTTTGAATATTCGCTTTAAAAATTGTAATAACATATTGAAATATCTGCAAGTTATGGTTATAATAAAAACATAAATATATACGAGGTGACAGTATGAAAATAAGCGATACCATCAAATATTTGGGTGTAAATGACCGTAAGATAGATTTGTTTGAGGGACAGTATACCGTTCCTAACGGAATGAGTTATAATTCTTATGCCGTAATCGATGAAAAAATCGCGGTTATGGATACCGTTGATGCCAGATTTACACACGAGTGGCTTGACAACATAGAAAGAGAGCTTTCGGGAAAGGCTCCCGATTATCTCGTGGTTTCCCATATGGAGCCCGACCACTCGGCAAACATAGTTAATTTTACAAAGGCGTATCCCAACGCTAAAATCGTTTCCTCCGCAAAGGCGTTTGCTATGATGCAGAGCTTTTTCGGTATAGATTTCTCAGACAGAAAAATCGTGGTTGGCGAGGGGGATACCATCTCTCTCGGAAAGAGAACGCTTGCCTTTTACACAGCGCCCATGGTTCATTGGCCCGAGGTTATTGTGACCTACGACAGTCTTGATAAGGTTCTTTTCTCGGCAGACGGATTCGGAAAGTTCGGCGCTCTTGACGCAGACGAGGATTGGGCGTGCGAGGCGAGAAGATATTATATCGGTATCGTCGGTAAGTACGGAGCGCAGGTCCAGGCTCTTCTCAAGAAAGCGGCGACTCTCGATATAGAGAAAATCTGTCCTCTTCACGGTCCCGTCCTTTCGGAGAACCTCGGCTATTATATAAATCTCTATAACACCTGGTCGTCCTATCAGCCGGAGGAGGAGGGCGTGGTTATAGCCTACACCTCGGTTTACGGAAACACAAAGAAGGCGGTTGACCTTCTCGCAGAGAAACTCAGAGGCGCAGGCTGTCCCAAGGTTGTGGTGAACGACCTTGCAAGATGCGATATGGCTGAGGCTGTAGAGGACGCGTTCAGATATTCTAAGCTCGTCCTTGCGACAACGACCTATAACTCGGAGATATTCCCCTTTATGCGTGAGTTTATTACTCACCTTACCGAGAGAAACTATCAGAACAGAACGGTTGCTCTTATCGAGAACGGAACTTGGGCGCCTATGGCAGCTAAGGTGATGAGAGGAATGTTTGAAAAGTCAAAAAATATTACCTTTGCTAATACTACCGTAAAAATCATGTCGGCTCTTAACGCTGACAGCTCGGCTGAGCTTGACGCCCTTGCCGCAGAGCTTTCGGCTGAGTACGTTGCAAGACGCGGCGACACCGCAAACAAAAATGACCTTTCCGCCCTCTTCAATATTGGCTACGGACTCTACGTAGTTACATCGAACGACGGAAAAAAGGATAACGGCGCGATAGTAAATACCGTAACCCAGGTTACAAATACTCCTAACAGAATAGCTGTTACTATAAACAAGGAAAACTACTCTCACCACGTTATAAAGCAGACGGGAAAGATGAACGTAAACTGCCTTACCACCGAAGCTCCCTTCAAGGTGTTTGAAACCTTTGGATTTGTCAGCGGAAGAAACGTAGATAAATTTGCCGACTGCACACCCCCGAGAGCTGATAACGGACTTGTATTCCTACCGAGATATATAAATTCCTTTATGTCTCTTGCGGTGGAGGAGTACGTTGACCTTGGTACTCACGGAATGTTTATCTGTTCGGTTACCGAGGCGAGAATTATCTCGGATAAAGAGACTATGACCTACACCTACTATCATAAAAACGTGAAGCCAAAGCCCAAGGCAGACGCTAAAGGATACGTTTGTACGATATGCGGATATATTCACGATGAGGCTACTTTGCCCGACGATTTTATTTGTCCTCTGTGCAAGCATCCTGCTTCTGATTTTGAAGAAATTAAGTAAAAAAAGAAAACAAAAGTTTACAAAACACATTTTATACAAAGGAGAATAGAAAAATGAAAAAGTACGTTTGTGACGCATGCGGATGGGAATACGATGAGGCGGCAGGTGATGAGTCTCTCGGAATTAAGCCCGGCACAAAGTTTGAGGATTTGCCTGAGGATTTTGAGTGTCCGCTTTGTGGAGTGGGCAAGGATATGTTCTCTGAGGCATAATAATAGCTTTGTGAGGTAAATATGATACCTGTTTTATTGACTGCGCTCGGCGTCGGCGGAGCTACCGTTTTCGGCGCTGCTATAGGCTTTATCTTTAAAAAGGCATCGCACACCTTTTCAGATATAGTCCTTTCGTTTGCTGCGGGAGTTATGCTCTCGGCTGCGGTTATAGGACTTATAATTCCGTCGCTTGAATATGGCGGAAAGCTCGCCATTCTCATAACCGTGCTCGGAATTTTTGCGGGTGCTGTGTGTCTTAACCTTGTGGATAAGCTCGTCCCCCACCTTCATAATATGGCAGGCGGAGAGGAAGAGAGCCACAACAACAAAAATCTCGGCAAGGTGCTTCTTTTCGTAAGCGCCATTGCCATACATAATCTGCCCGAGGGAATTGCCGCAGGAGTCGGCTTTGGCTCGGGAGATACCACTCAGGCTCTTATAATAGCGGGAGGTATTGCTCTTCAGAATATCCCCGAGGGTATGGTAATTATAGGCCCTATGCTCGCCGCGGGCATTAAACCGAAAAAGACGTTTCTCATTGCTCTTATGACGGGACTTGTCGAGGTTGTCGGCACGTTTATCGGATATTTTGCAGTTAGTGTTGCTACTGTGATACTTCCGTTTGCCCTTGCGTTTGCGGGAGGTACAATGCTTTACGTTATAAGCGACGAGATGATACCCGAAACCCACGCGCATGGACATCAGAGAGGGGCAACCTACGCTCTTCTTCTTGGATTTTGCGTAATGCTTCTGACCTACTTTTTGCTTGGTTGAAATACATCTACATAGAGGATTAGTGACATGAAAAAATATTTACTGCCCCGCCTTGGCAAGTTCTATAAGGCTAATATGCACACCCACACCAATCTTTCTGACGGAAAACTTACGCCCGAAGAGGTCAAGGAGAAATACAAAGCAAAGGGTTATTCAATAGTGGCGTTTACCGATCACGAGATAATGGTACCTCACCCCGAGCTTCGTGATGAAAGCTTTCTTCCTATTACCTCGTACGAAATGAACCTGAGGGATATCAATAACGCGGCGAAATGTGTCAAGAGATATCACTTTAACGCATATTCGCCCGAGCCTGACAGACATCTTTCAAGGACCTATTGCAAGGCTGAGTCCGACCCCAGATTTGAAGGCAGATATTTTACCGAGGAAATGGCGGCGGCAGGCGTTGAGAAGCGCTTTTACAACAAAAGCTTTGCTCAGAAGATGATTGATATGGCAAACGAGGAGGGAATGCTCGTTTCCTATAACCACCCCGTATGGTCGCAGCAGAATTATCTTGATTATACAGGACTTAAAGGTCTTTGGGGCGTTGAATGGTATAACAACGAGTGTGTGAATCTCGGATACTACGATACTACCGCTCCCTTAACCGACCTTCTTGCTGAGGGAGAGAGAGTGTTTCCTCTTGCTACCGACGACTCTCACAAGGCGAAAAGCATAGGCGGCGGCTGGATTATGGTGAGAGCGAAGAAGCTTGATTACGACAGCGTCTTTACCGCGCTCAGAAAAGGTGATTTTTATTCCTCAACCGGTCCTGAAATTAAGAGCCTTTATCTTGATGGTGACAAGGTGGTTATCAAAACCTCTGCGGTAAAACATATAGTTTTAGTTACTGATAGAAGAGAAGCGATTGTCGTTGATGCTCCCGATGCGGACAAAAATCTTTTTAGCGCAGAGCTTAGCCTTGA
>JAZRLJ010000190.1:0-11821 GCA_045646755.1 Eubacteriales bacterium
CTTTTCTCCAAACTTTGTTTGATTGATTCAATTATAAAACATTTTTTCCTTGAGCGCAAGTCTTTTATTGACTTTCGTGGTTTTTGGGGTTATAATTGAGATAAAGAACACATACCGAGGTAGGTTTATGAAGCTTTTAAAGAATCTCACTCTTGACGGCAGAAAAGTTGATATTGCCGTAGAAAACGGAAAAATAGCGGGTATAGGAAAATATGACGGCGAGGGCGAGGACTTCGGCGGCGCTAAAATCTATCCCGGTCTCATAGATACCCACAGCCACGGCTGTATAGGCTACGATACGATGGAAGGAAATCTTCCCGAGATGGCAGACTGGCAGCTCTCACGCGGTGTGACCACGTGGTATCCCACGACTATGACTATGAGTGAAGAGGATATAATCGCCGCAACTCACAGAGATATAGAATTCGGACACGGCGCAAATATTCCCGGCTTCCATATGGAAGGGCCGTTTATCAACAAAAAGTACAAGGGCGCTCAGAATGAGGCGTATATCCTGCCTCCTTCAATGGAACTCTTTAACAAGTGCAAAAACATAAAGACAGTCACTATCGCTCCCGAATCCGAGGGAAGCGAGGAGTTTATAAAGAATTGCCCCGCGGTAGTATCTCTCGGTCACACCGATGCGGATTACGATACCGCAAGCCGCGCCTTTTCTCTCGGTGCAAAGAAGCTCACTCACACCTATAACGTAATGCCCGGAATACATCACCGCGCTCCCGGTCCTATCGGCGCGGGAAGTGATGCCGAGGGCGTATACGCAGAGCTCATTTCAGACGGAAAACACATACACCCCTCCGCAATTAAGATGCTTATAAAGATTTTCGGAGAGGATAGAATAATACTCGTCAGCGACTCAATGAGAGCTACGGGACTCGGCGACGGAGAATACAGCTTCGGCGGTCAGAAGATTACCGTCACCGACGGGACAGCGCTTACCGAGACCGGCAATCTCGCAGGCTCTACCTCTACTCTTTTCGACTGCGTTAAGAAGGCAATTTCCTTTGGAATTCCCGAAAAATCCGCCGTTAAAATGGCAACTGAAAACCCCGCTCGTCTTATGGGACTGAACAAGGGTAAAATTGAGGTCGGCTACGATGCGGATTTCATTATAGTGGATGAAGAGTTCAATCTTATAAAGGCTATCGCGAGAGGTGAATTCTGATATGCCGAAAAAGGAATGGCTCTCACGCACCGAGGCGCTTATCGGTGAAGAGGCTCTGGATAAGCTCTCACGCGCTAAGGTGATAATATTCGGTGTAGGTGGCGTCGGCGGATACGCATTTGAGGCGCTGGTGCGCTCGGGTGTCGAAAACATCGCAATAGTCGATTCAGACACCGTTTCCGAGTCAAATCTCAACCGTCAGATAATAGCAACAAGGTCTAATATCGGCAGACTCAAGGTTGAGGTCGCGAGAGAAAGAGCGCTCGATATAAACCCCGAGGCCAAAATTACCGTCTATCCGATTTTTTACTCCGAAGAAACCGAAAACGAGATAAATCTCTCCGACTACGATTACGTAATCGACGCTATAGACTCAGTGAGCTCAAAGCTCCGCCTGATAGAAAACGCAGTAAAACGTGATACTTCCATTATTTCTTCTATGGGCGCAGGCAACAAGCTTAACCCTGCCGGCTTTAAGGTTGCCGATATATACAAAACGCAGGTTTGCCCCCTCGCCAGAGCAATACGCACAGAGCTCAAAAAAAGAGGAATCAAAAAGCTCAAATGTGTATACTCCGAAGAAGCACCCGCAACACTCACGCACGGTAGACGCACCCCCGCAAGCATAGCGACAGTCCCCTCCGCAGCAGGTTTAATTATCGCGTCAGAGGTTATACGCGATATAACGAAACAATAAAAACCGCTCCGATCTATTTTCAGAATCGGAGCAGTTTTTTATTTATTTGAAAAGTTTAATTTACATTATTGCCGCTTTTCTACTGAAAACCCAAGCAAACTTAAAAGAGATTCTGTTTCATTTATTTCTCCTCTGTCCAGGTTTGAGCTCTTTGAAATCTGAAATTTAGCTCTCTTTATGCCACCTTGGAAAATGACTCTGCACCATCTCTTTATATGGCAAATTGGAAGAAAAATTTTGTGTCTACCAAGCAAGGGATATAACTTCTTCATAGTCTTATACGAAGGAAAAATTCGAGAAAGAATATATAAAAAACGGTTGCGGCTTTTTGCAAGACCGACTCTGACCTTATTTTCAACAGTGCCGTAAATTCCGCCCCGGAGAATATATTTTTCAAAAAGTCTGTCCTCTTCGGCATACTCTGCACCAAAGAACCACACCTTCATAAGTCGATGTGCCGCATCACAAAACGGAGCGAGGCCACCATCACTCACAAGCTTTTCTCTCTCGGCGCTATCAAAATCAACTCTGTTTTCAAGCACCCAGAGGTCGACAAACGGCTTTACACCGCAGCCACCGGAAAGAAAATGCTTCGCCATATGGGCAAGATTATAAAAATAGAAAGCGGCATCCGACATAATAAATGTATGACTCTTGCCTTCAGCAACGGCCACCTTATCCCATATATTTCCGATAGTTTCAGACTGAAGAGAAAGACTGTTAGAATCCTCAAGAAGATAGAAATGAAGCTCAATATGAACTCCTGTTGGAGATTCAAAAGAGAGGTCGTGAGTCCAATAGGCAAGATACTTATATTCGAGCTTCTGCTCCAATGCTGTGCGAGCAGAGTTGAGCTGCTCCTTTTTTACGAGAACGTCTATATCACAGCTCGTGCGCATCCACGCCTCAGGGTAAAGAAAGCGTATGACCGAGCCCTTAAGAGCTATGTGGTCTATCCCTTCACTTTCAAAAAGCTCACTTATCTGTCTAAGCTCGTCACAAAGACGTCTGTTTCTAAAAACCGAAACGGCAAAATCATTATAGAAAGGAGCGAGAACTTCTTTGGAGACGGACGGCTTGATTTTCTTGAACGCCGAGCCGCAGAGGTGCGCCATATCAAAGGTTTTAGCAACTTCGTAAAGCTCGCAAATCAAGCTCTCGTCCAACTCTTTTTCAAGTCCCGAAAGAGTGTCCTCTCCCATAACCTCTGATGCTATAATCTTACATAGCAATTCAAACGCGGTCATCTTTCCTATCCTTTCCTTCAGTTTGTTTTCTTTTATTGTATCATATTTTTTTAACTTTTTCAAGCTGATTTTGATATTTTTTCTCTGCAATTTGCAAATATTAGTTTACTTATATTGCTTTTTAGCAAACGAAAAACACCGAGTGTTTATTTTGCTCGGTGTTTTTGTTTTTTAAATTTTAGCGAGGGTTTCCATTACGTAGTCGCCAAACTCACGGCAGGTGGCGCCACCGGGTCTGCCCGTAATAGTGAGTTTCTTTTCCTCGAAGGAGCAGATATCAAGCGCTCTTTCAAGTCTGTCAGCTCTGTCCTGAAGCCCTATATGGGAGAGAAGCATTACGCATGCTCTGAGCATCGAGCAGGGGTCAGCGTAGTCAGCTCTGCCCTCGTTTACCATTCTCGGTGCTGAGCCGTGGATAGCCTCGAACATTGCGTATTTCTTACCGATATTAGCGCAGCCTGCAGTACCTACGCCGCCCTGGAATTCAGCGGCCTCGTCGGATATAATATCACCGTAAAGGTTGGGGAGAAGAAGCACCTTGAAATCACGGCGGCGCTTCTTGTCAACGAGCTTTGCGGTCATAATGTCCGCGTACCATTCGTCAGTTACAATTTCGGGATAGAGGTCGGCAACCTTGTGGCAGTCCTCAAGGAAATTTCCGTCTGTGGTCTTGATAACGTTAGCCTTAGTTACGAGAGATACTCTTCCCATATTATTCTTTCTCGCATACTCGTAAGCAAGACGGGCAATTCTGTCAGAGCCCTGCTTTGTGGTAATCGTAAAGTCAACCGCAAGGTCTTCGGTTACGTTAAATCCGGAAGAACCGACGGCATAGCCGCCCTCGGTATTCTCACGGAAGATAACCCAGTTGATTCCCTCCTCGGGAACCTTTACGGGACGTACGTTTGCAAAGAGGTCGAGAGCCTTTCTCATAGCAACGTTTGCAGACTCGATGTTAGGCATTCCCTGTCCCTTCTGGGGAGTGGTGGTAGGGCCTTTGAGAATAATGTGACAAGCTTTAAGCTCTGCCATAACGTCATCGGGAATAGCCTTTCCTACCTTGATTCTGTTTTCAATAGTGAGTCCGTCAATAGTTCTGAACTCAACCTTGCCTGCATCAACGAGGTCGGAGAGCATAAACGCAAGAACTCTCTCTGCCTCAGCGGAAATGATAGGACCTATTCCGTCTCCTCCGCAAACACCGATAATAAGCTTATCAAGAGAGGCGTAATCAACGAAATCTCCCTGAGATTTCATATCCTCTACTCTCACAAGCTGATCTTCAAGTATCTTTCTGAACTTTTCGCAAGCTAAATCCAACTCATTCTTATAGTTTTCCATAGTTATTTTCCTCTGTGTTATTTGTATTAACCTTATCAGTTGTTTTCTTTAGTATAATTAAGCATACCGCCCGCAAGGAGAATTGCGCGCTGGCGCTCGGTAAGAGTAAGCTTAAGACCGATCTTCTCTCCGCTCTTTTTAAGAGTAAGGCTAACATCGTCGCCTCCTCTGATAGCCTCTGCAAATCCCTCGATAACTATCTCGTCAGCCTCGGAAATTTTGTCGTAATCAGCCTCATTTTCAAGAGTCATGGGAACGATACCGAAGTTTATGAGGTTAGCTACGTGAATTCTTGCAAACGACTTTGCAATTACAGCCTTTATACCAAGGTAGAGAGGCACGAGCGCCGCATGCTCTCGGGACGAGCCCTGACCGTAGTTCTGACCGCCGAGAATAACTCCTCCGCCAAGTCTCTTTGCTCTCTCGGGAAAGTCCTTATCACAAACTGTGAAGCAAAATTCGGAAAGTTTTGGTACGTTTGAGCGGAAAGGCAGAATCTTTGCGCCTGCAGGCATTATATGGTCTGTTGTGATATTGTCGCCAACCTTAAGAACAAGGGTGGTGTCTAGGTTTTCCTCGGGAGCCTTTCCAATCGGGATAGGCTTTATGTTAGGTCCTCTCTCAACGACAAGCTCCTTTGCATCATCCACAGATGCGGGAAGAGCGATAAGGTTATCGTTAACGAGGAATTTCTTGGGCATTTTAATTTTGGGAGCTTTTCCAAGCGTGGTAGGGTCTACGAACACACCTGCGATAGCAGATGCGGCAGCGGTCTCGGGAGATACGAGATAAACCTCAGCGTCGGCAGTGCCGCTTCTCGCAAGGAAGTTACGGTTAAACGTTCTGAGACTCACGCCCTTTGACTTGGGAGAAAATCCCATACCGATACAAGGACCGCAAGCGCATTCGAGAATTCTCGCGCCCGCAGCGATAAGGTCGGCAAGAGCGCCGCACTCCGCAAGCATATTGTAAACCTGCTTCGAGCCGGGGGAAATCGAAAGCGATACGTCGGGGTGAACCGTCTTACCCTTGAGCATTGCCGCGACGGTAAGCATATCAAGCATCGAGGAGTTCGTGCAAGAGCCGATACAAACCTGGTCTATCTTAGCTCCGACAAGCTCAGATACCGGCTTTACGTTATCGGGGCTGTGAGGACAAGCGGCAAGAGGAGAAAGAGTCCCAAGGTCAATTGTATATACTGCGTCATAAACTGCATCCTCATCGGCGGCGAGAGGTGTATAATCAGCCTCTCTTCCCTGCGCGCGAAGAAATGCAAGGGTATTCTCATCTGAGGGGAATATTGAGCTTGTAGCTCCAAGCTCTGCGCCCATGTTGGTAATCGTCGCTCTCTGAGGAACGGAAAGGGATTTAACACCCTCACCGCTGTATTCCATAACTGCACCGACTCCACCCTTAACTCCGAGGAGTCTGAGTACCTCAAGGATTATATCCTTTGCGCTGACGTAATCGGGGAGTTTTCCTACGAGGTTTATGCGGATTATCTTCGGCATGGTGATGTAGTAAGCGCCGCCGCCCATAGCAACCGCTACGTCAAGACCGCCTGCGCCCATACCGAGCATACCGATACCTCCCGCAGTGGGAGTGTGGCTGTCAGAGCCTATGAGAGTTTTGCCGGGAACACCGAACCTCTCAAGGTGTACCTGATGGCAGATACCGTTTCCCGGACGGGAAAATCTTATACCGTGCTTTGCCGCAACGGTCTGTATATACCTGTGGTCGTCAGCGTTCTCAAATCCCGCCTGAAGAGTGTTATGGTCAATATAAGCTACTGAAAGCTCAGTTTTAACTCTGTCGATTCCCATAGCCTCAAGCTGAAGGTACGCCATAGTACCGGTAGCATCCTGTGTCAAGGTCTGCGCTATTCTAAGTCCAACCTCGCATCCTGCCTTCATCTCGCCTGAAACGAGATGCTTTTTTATTATTTTCTGAGTTATTGTAAGTCCCATTTTTTCTCCATTCTGCTATAAAACGCAAACTAAAGTTTTCATTCAAAAGTCTTGAGCATATTTTCAAGAGCTCTTTTGACGTGGAGTGAAGTAAGATTATCTGCAAGCTCGCCATTGCCAGATGCGATAGCCTCGTATATTTCTCTGTGCTCTGCAACAGACTTCTCGAGTCTGCCGGGAACGTTAAGCGAAAGCTTACGGTAGGTCTTAATTTTTCTGTGAAGCTCGGAAAGAGTCTTACAAAGCTGAACGTTATCCGCCGCCTTGTAAATAGTTTCGTGGAACTGAGAGTCTAGCTCCTTGAGTTTTTCCGTATTCTTTCTTTCTATATAGAATTCCGCAAGCTCTACCGATTCAAGAAGAAGAGAGAGGTCCTCCTCCGAGATTTTACTTGCCGCAAGAAGAGAGGCAAGTCCCTCAAGTCTCATTCTTATCTGATATATACCCACTATGTCGTCCTTGGTTATTCCGACGACGACCGAGCCCTTATTTGCGACCGATTCAATAAGTCCGTCCTCGTCAAGTCTGCGAAGAGCGGCACGTACGGGAGTTCTGCTGACTCCCATTTTTTCGGAGAGCATTTTTTCACCGAGGGCAAATCCTCTGGGATATTTACCTGCAAGAATTTCTTCTTCCAAGGTTTCATATACTCTTTCCTCAAGAGAAAGAAGCTTACTGTCTACCTTCATTTAATTGTCCTCACTAAAATCCAAAGTAAAGGAATTAACGATTTTCTCAAGCTCCTCGTCACCCATAAGAGTGGTTCTGCCGTCCTCGTACTCCTTATCAATAGCCTCTTTTATTTTGATAACTATCTCGTCGCGCTTGGTAACCTCTCTGAACTTAGGAAGCTTGTAGTGGTTGTTTATCCAGTACGCGATACCGGCAAGTCCCGAGGTGTTGGAAATAGCAACGGTAGCAGGCTTGCCGAGAATTTTCTCGGTATCGAAAATGTTATATATCTCCGCATCCTTCATAAGACCGTCTGCGTGAATACCTGCGCGGGTTATGTTGAAGTTATCACCTACGAAAGGAGTCATAGGAGGAATATCGTATCCTATCTCCTTCTTGAAATAATCTGCAATTTCAGTAATAACAGTAGGGTCCATACCGTTGAACGATCCTGTAAGAGAAGCATACTGAATTACCATTGCCTCAAGAGGAACATTACCCGTTCTCTCACCTATACCAAGGAGCGAGCAGTTAACCGCGCAAGCGCCGTAAAGCCAAGCAGAAACCGCACTGTCAACTCCGTGATAGAAGTCGTTATGTCCGTGCCACTCGAGCATCTCGGAGGGAACGTCAGCATAGTGACGGAGACCGTATACGATACCGGGAACGCTTCGGGGAAGCGCAACACCGGGATGAGAAACACCGTAGCCCATAGTGTCGCACATACGGATTTTTACAGGGATATTAGCCTCTTTAGAAAGAGCGTTAAGCTCGTGAACGAAAGGAACTACGAAGCCGTAGAAATCAGCTCTCGTTATATCCTCAAGGTGACATCTGGGGCGTATGCCTGCATCAAACGCAGATTTTACAACGGCGAGATAATGGTCAAGAGCTTCCTTACGGGAAAGTCCAAGCTTTTTGAATATGTGGTAGTCAGAACAGGAAACCAGAATTCCGGTCTCCTTGATACCGATATCGCGAACGATCTGGAAGTCCTCCCTCTTAGCTCTTATCCAAGTGGTAATCTCGGGGAACTCGTATCCGAGGTCCATACATCTCTCAACAGCCTCTCTGTCCTTCTTTGTATAAACGAAGAACTCGCTCTGGCGAATTATACCGTTAGGACCTCCAAGGCGATTCTGCATCTTATAAAGGTCAACTATCTGTTCTACGGTGTAGGGGGCTCTCGACTGCTGACCGTCACGGAAGGTGGTATCCGTAATCCAGATTTCCTCAGGCATCGAGAGGGGAACTCGTCTGTGGTTAAATGCAATCTTAGGAATCTCGTCGTAGGGGTATATCTCCCTGTAAAGATTTGGGTTCGGAACGTCCTGAAGCGAATATCTGTACTGAGACTGCTCAAGGAGGTTACTCTGCTTATTCTTACAAAGCATAATTTTTTCCTTTCTTTTTAAGATTGTATACAAGCATACAAACATATTTTTATACATTATACAGTATATTCATTTAAATGTCAATAGGTAAATAATAAAAAATATAAATAAAAACAGCCTCCTATAATGAAGTGAACCCAAAAGTTAGACACTTTTGGAGGTGCATATCATAAAAAAGCTGTTTTTATAAATTATATTTTCTTAACGTATTCCTTGTATTCTTCTCCAAGGCCTAAAACGTTGATTGCACAAAGCAGAGCCTTTGCGCTCATATCCGTCGGCATACAGAGATGCTCTGCAAGAGCGGCTCTGCGCGCAGAAGAATTTTCTCCTCCCGTAAATCCGTCAGAGTAAAAATCCGCAGGGGTTATATCGTGGGCAGTCCCCGTCTCACTTGCTCCGTCCTCGGTAAAGGGAGCTAAAATTTTCAAAAGAAGCTCAGGTTCCATACCCTCAACGCCGAGGTATCCCTCTTTGGATTTTTTTGTTTTTCTTCTTTCTTTACCCTCGATTTTCGGTATATACGCATGCTTTATCTTATCAGGAGGGAGTATGCCCGAAATAAACGAGCGAAGCTGTCTGCCTCCGCCGTCGGAGTCAGTAAGAAGGATTATTCCATCTTTGGCAGACTTTTTTATCATAGCCTGCTTTTCCTTAGAATTAAAAACACCGAATCCGTCAAGGGTCAGTATAAGGCCCGAAAAAAGTGACGAAAGTATGCACTTATCGTATCTACCCTCAACTATTATCGGATAGATTAGCCTTTTCTTTTTTCCTTCCATTTTTAATACTATGCTCGCAGAGCTGCGAAAGCGGACAGCTATCGCACATAGGATTTCTCGCCGAGCAAACCTCTCTTCCGAAAATTACTATTCTGTGACAAAAATCCGAGCCCTCGCGCGCATCCATGAGGTCGCGCAGAATTCTCTCGATTTTTTCGGGATTTTTCTCTTTCTCAGGATACATACCAAGCCTCGCGCAAATTCTGATACAGTGGGTGTCACATACTATTGCAGGGCCTCCGAAAACGTCACCTATAAGCAAATTTGCAATTTTTCTTCCTACCCCGGGAAAGCGCAGAAGCTCTTCCATTTCACTCGGCAAAGCGCTGCCGTATTCAGAGACAAGCATTGCCGAAGCATCCTTTATATTCTGAGCCTTTACCCTGTAAAGACCGCAGGGCTTTACTATCTCACTAAGCTCTTCTATATCCGCAGCCGCCATATCACTCGCAGTAGGATAACGCGAAAAAAGTTCTTTTGAAACGAGGTTTACTCTCTTATCGGTGCACTGAGCCGAGAGTCTTCCCATAATGAGAAGTTTCCAAGGATCCCCCTCATACTCAAGAGCACACTCAGCTATAGGATAAAGCTCTTTGAGCTTTTCAGAAATTTGTCTAAGTCTTTCTCTTTTTTCCTTTTTATTCAAAGGCTTCACCCCCGATGCACTCTTTTATAAGACGCTCGGTCAGTGAAAGACTGAGACCGACAACGGTGTCAAAATCTCCGCGGTATTCCTTGACAAACTTACCGGCACCGCCCTGTATACCGTACGCACCCGCCTTGTCCATAGGCTCTCCGCTATTAACGTATTCCATTATATCCTCACTCGTAAGAGGCAGGAAAACCACCTCGGTAGACGCGACGTCACTCTTCACTCTACCTTTATAATGCACTGCAACGCCTGTGCGCACGAAATGTCCTCTGCCCGAAAGTGATGTCAACATACGCACGGCGTCCTCTTCGTCAGTCGGCTTACCAAGAGCCTTACCGTCCAGCTCAACCAGCGTATCCGAGGATATTACGAGAAAATCCGAACCAACACTCTCTGCGACCGCTCTGCCCTTTCTCTCGGCAAGAATACGCACAGCCTCCTCGGGAGATATTCCGTCCTCAACCGTCTCGTCAACCTCGGAAACGATTATTTCAAAATCAAAGCCCATTTTCTCACCGAGTGTGCTGAGAAGCTCTTTTCTTCTCGGTGATTTAGATGCAAGAATAACCTTCATTGCTGGAACAAAACGCCTGTGGCGTATCCTCCTGAAATCTTATATAATCTATTGTACCACAATTTTTCATATTGTGCAATACATTAAAAAAGAAAAACAGAGGCGCAAAATGCGCCTCTGCCTTTTTAGGTTATGCTAAAAAGCATATTTCCGGAATTAGTCCTCGAAAGACTGGAATGCCGTTGCAAGAGCGTCAAGCTGTTCTTCCTTGGTTTTAGCATTCGCATTATACTCGTTAGTAACATCTACAGCGTACGCATGCTTAGAAAGAATTTCGTGCCACTTGATAGCTCCGGGCTTGAAGACACCGATAGCGTCCTCCATAGCCTTGTCGAAGGAAGAACGAACGTTCGAACGGAGGTAGTCAAGCATTTCTACAGTACCCTCAGAGTCGGTAGCGAGACCGTACTTAACGTTATAGTTGTAGTAGGTTTCGATAACGTCCTCAGAGTTGGTGGACTGATAGTTAAGGAATGCAGTGCACTGAGAGTATTCCTTAGTCTTGATATTGATAGCACCGCAGCTACCAACGTTATGTATCTGGGTAAGGTATTTATCGCCCGCTCTGTAAACAGGAACGGGAACAACGCCAAAGCCGTCGCCCTGCTTCATGTTCTGATATGCCTGGAACTCAAGAGCGCCAAGAAGAACGATGTCTCCGAAGAGAACCTTGTTCTCAGAGAATCTCTTACGAATAGCAAGATGTCCTTCTGATCCGTATTCCTTGTAGTCCATATCCTTTTTCATAACGCAAACACCCTTGGTATCACCGCCGAAGAGCTCCTTAGCCTTAAGAGAGAAAGCAACGAACTCGGGGTTGGTCGAAGGATAGTTGTATCTCTCCTTGATATCGGCAGCACTGAGATTCTTCTCAATGATCGGAACGGAGGTGGTGTAAAGGAGACCGGAAGCCGCAAGACCGCCAAGGTCTATTGCAAAGCCAACGACGTCGTCACCGATGTGAATAGCGCCGCTGTTAGTAGATGAAGGCTTATAAACAGAACTGGAGAATTCTGCGATTCTGTCGTAGGTCCACTCGCCGTCCTTGACAAGCTGGTAGAAGTCCTCAATGTTGAACTCTTCGTCACCGTTTCTGTCACCGCCGGTATAAACGATCTTACCCGCTGCGTTCTTGGAAACGATATTTGCTCCGGTATTGTTCATAAGCTCAATGCTTACGGGGATACAGAAGAATGCACGAACCATGTCAATAAAGTAGTCGGAGGAAAGAACGTACATCTTCTTGCCGGGAGCAAGAGTAAGAGATTCCATGTAGTTGTACATGTAACCGATGCTTTCAAGGTAAGCAACC
>JAZRLJ010000191.1:0-27088 GCA_045646755.1 Eubacteriales bacterium
ACCTTGCGGTTTTCGTTTTCGAGAAGTGCATCGAATTCGTAGGAATCCTCGCTTACTGCGAAAATTGTGGGAGCAAAAACCTCTTCGAATCTTCTCTGTATAAAGTTTTTTCCGAGATTTGATTCAAGCATATTGAGAGCAAAGGTTATCTTCGGACTCATAGCGGGTATGGATTCTATGAAAGAGCTTGCGATATTTGAGTCGGGATTTTCCGCCATCTCCACCTTGAGCAAACCGTTTTGTGAGAGGGAGAGACGCATAAAGCGTGAGTTTGGCAGCTCGGGGAATATAAATTCAAATTCATAAGAGGGACTCTTCTTAGCGCCAACGGAACGCGCGAGAATGCCTACTTTATATTTCTCGCCGCAGTAGTCTACGTCGGTGAACTTGTAGTCGTAAAATCCGATTTTATATTCGTACTTTTTGGCGCCTTCATAAGAGGATAAAAACAGCTCTTCTCCTATTTTTGCAAACTCAAATTTACTTATTCCGCCCTGATAGTTGTTCTGCATAACGCGTACGAACAGAGGCAGAATGCCTTGATTGTTGTCTGTAAATACGAAAGGAGCTTCGGTGAGGGGCAAAAAGTCATAGTCAAACGGAGTTCTTGGTGCAATACCGAGAAGCTGTCGGAGTCCTCTCTTCTCCGCCTTGGGCGAGACGGTAAGGCGGGAAGCGTAGAAGGTGTCAATTTTGTTTTGCAGAATTTTTGCGTCACCTCTTGAGGTGGGATATTCCGAGAGGTCTGCGGTGAGGTGAGAGCGTAAAATTCTGAGCGCGGGGCTTTCCTGGAAGAGTTCGTTGTTTGCCGAATTTATGGAAACAACGATATTCATCTTAGGAATTACGAGCACGTTCTGACCGAGCATGCCGTTGAATAAGAATTCGTCTGTGCTCCTTGCTACCCATAGCTGATAGCCATAGTTGAAATCACCGGTTTCCTCGGGAGTCTTGATTTGCGTTGAGGTTGCGGCGGTAACGAAGCTTTCCGAGAGAATTCTTTTGCCGTCGTATTCGCCGCCCGATAGCATCATCACACCGAGCTTTGCATAGCTTTCTGCGGAGAGGTAGAGTCCCCATCCACCCTTGATAATATCCTCAGGACCCTTTTCCCATAAGTATTCGCTTATTCCGAGAGGATTAAAAAGTCTGATTTTTAAAAATTCCTCTGCTCCAAGACCGTATTCTCTGCTGATTATTCTCGTGGCAATTACCATAAGCATGTACGAATTCATGCTGTTGTAGGCAAACTTCTCGCCGGGAGTGAACGAGGGCTCGGAGGCAAGGAAGGTTTCGGTCCATCTCTCGTCCGTTACCGCGCCTATTTCCGAGAATGCTATGCCGCTTGACATAATCATAAGATTTTTTACCGTTATCTTTGCAGTCTCGGGGTGAATATCGTATTCGGGGAAGAGTGCGCCGAGAGTGTCGTCAAGCGAAAGAAGGTTGTCGTCGATAAGCATACCTATCACGATTCCCGTAACCGTCTTTGACATAGAATGTGAGAGGTGTGGCAGTCTTGCCGAGTAACCATTACGCGCACATTCGGTGATAACCTCTCCGTCCTTGATTATTATCATGCTGTGAATATTTGCTCTCGAGTCTGCCTCTAGGTCCTCTATAAGCGTGGTTATAAGCGAGGAGGGAATTCCTACCGATTCGGGACGAGCCCTTTTTAGTAAAGGTTGCTCCTCTGATAGAATTTTCGTTTTACTTGGTGTGTATTTCACAACCGCGGGATTTTTCGTGTTTGACAGGGCGAGTCCGCTTATCAGTCTAAGCCCTTGCTTCTTGTAATTTTCCATATTTCTTATGTTATGCAATTCCTTGTTAGTTGTTCATTGTTATATAGCTATACCTATAATATCTGCAAGTATGCCGAAGAAAAATCCTACCGCGACAAGAGTTGTCATAATTATAAGATTTTCTTTTTTGTTGTGATTCTGTCTCCACAGAATAATAACTCCGACACCTGCGCCCGGGAACAGTCCCGCAAGCATAGCTCCCGTTGATATAATTCTGTGCACACCGAGGGTGGATATAGCCACCGAGGTTGCGCATCCGGGGATAAGTCCGACAATGGCAAAGAGAAGATGCGAGAGTCCGAATGCCCAGTTTCCGAGGGCGGAGAGGTTGTCTGTGCCAACGAAAAAGACGAGTGTATTTATAATAACCGTTACGGCAAAGATAAAGAGGGATATTGTTGCGGTGTGATGCAGGGCGGAATATAAAATTCCTCTCTCGCAGTGGCAGTTATCCTCCTCGCATATTCTGTCAATATCTATGCATTGCTCTTTTCTTAAGATACGCAGGGTAACGTCGATAGCAAATCCGACTGCGATAGCTACTGCCGCCTTGTAACCTAAAATCAAAAATATTTTTCCAATGCTTACGCTTCCCGAGAGGAGAATGGGGAGCATTTCGTCAGAGGTCGAGAGGAAAACTGCGATAAGAGTTCCGAGTGTTATGACTCTTCCCGTATAGAGATTTGACGCCATAGCTGAGAATGCGCACTGCGGCACAGCGCCGAGCGCCGAGCCTATGGCAGGGCCGAAAGCACCCGACTTTTTCATAAATATGTTAAGCTTTTCCGATGCCTTATGCTCGATATATTCCATTAAAAGATAGGTGAGAAACAGGAACGGAATGATATTTAGTGTGTCGAGCAGTCCGTCAAGGAGCACCTCGCGAAGAAACGAGGAAAATGAGAGGGAATGCTCAACGTGTGCGTGGAGAAGCATTTAGTTTGCACCTCCCTTGCATGCGCGACAGACCCCACTGAGAATTTCGGTAGGGTCAAGGGCAAAGCAGCCGCTGTTTTTTACCAGATTCATTATAGCTTCCGATGAGGATTTGTCAAGGTGAATAAGCCTGTCACAATTTTTACACTTCAGGTGCAGATGCTCGCAGCAGGACTTCTCACCAAGGTATTGATAGGTTACTCTTCTTGTTTTTGTATCGCATATTTTCTTGAGAACACCCTTTTCGGTAAGCTTTGAAATTATGCGGTATACCGTGCTCTTTCCACCGTCGGTAAGAACTTTTTCGCATATTTCCTCTACGGAAAAGGCTCTGTGCTTTTCTTTTTCGAGAAGATTTAAAATCTCTTTTTCTCTTTGCGTGTTGTAGGTCATAAGGTTATCTCTTTTTTCTGAAATGTCGGATGAAATTGAGAGTTATTCTCAATTATTGTCTATAATACATTATTTTATTTATTTTGTCAAGAGAAAAATAATGCTAAAAATCGCCTTTGTTAGCACTCATATCTTCGGAGTGCTAATGTTTACAAAAAATACATAACTTTGTATCAATCTATTAACAAAAGAGGAGTAGAATATAAGCAGACAAGAGGATATTGTGCAAAAAAGACAAAAAGCACTATAAATTTTGAAAGGAAAAGAAATGAATCACGATAAGATTACCAGAAAGAGCGCAGAAGCTCTGAGTCTTGCGCGAAATATTGCTTTTGAAGCCTCAAATAGCTCGGTAGAGCCTATTCATATTCTGTCCGCATTGCTTTCTGACCGAGAGGGTATTTTTACAGAGGCGGCTCTTAAGTGCGGAGCGGACCCGGGGGAGCTTTCGAGA
Source organism: Eubacteriales bacterium (assembly GCA_045646755.1). Lineage (GTDB taxonomy): Bacteria > Bacillota > Clostridia > Oscillospirales > CAG-272 > UBA1740. Next base: position 3,589 of record JAZRLJ010000191.1, read on the forward strand.
CTTGCGAGTGAGGGCATAAGGTCGCTTCCCAAGATTTCGGGCAGCGGATATTCTTCTGAGAATATATTTCTTTCTGCAAGGGGAGAGAAGCTTCTTCTTGAGGCGGATAAGGAAAGAGAGACTCTCGGGGACGAATATCTTTCAGCAGAGCATATATCTCTTGCGACGTTTAAAATTTCCGACGGTAAAATCAGCGAGATATTCTCACGCGTCGGACTAGGTGAGAAAAAATTCAGAGAAAGCATAATGAAGATAAGGGGGAACAGCAGAGTGACAAACGAAAATCCCGAGGGCACGTACAACGTGCTTGAAAAATACGGTCAGGACCTCGTAGCTCTCGCCAGAGAGCAGAAGCTTGACCCTGTGATAGGAAGAGATGAGGAGATACGCAACGTAATACGCATCCTCTCAAGAAAGACGAAAAACAATCCCTGCCTCATAGGTGAGCCGGGCGTAGGAAAGACGGCTATCGCGGAGGGACTTGCGCAGAGGATAGTGCACGGTGATGTTCCCGACGGACTGCGCGACAGAGCTATATTCTCTCTCGATATGGGAGCTCTTATAGCGGGAGCAAAGTACCGCGGAGAATTTGAGGAAAGGCTTAAGGCGGTCCTTAATGAGATAAAGGCGAGCGAGGGAAGAATAATACTCTTCATAGATGAGCTTCACACAATTGTCGGCGCAGGTAAGAGCGACGGCGCTATGGATGCGGGCAACCTGCTCAAGCCTATGCTTGCGAGAGGCGAGCTTCACTGTATAGGCGCGACAACGCTTAACGAATACAGACAGTATATTGAGAAGGACGCGGCGCTTGAGAGAAGATTTCAGCCCGTAACCGTGCCAGAGCCTACCGTAGCCGATACCGTGAGCATACTCAGAGGACTCAAGGAAAGATACGAGGTTTACCACGGCGTTAAGATTCACGATAGCGCCATTATAGCTGCGGCAACTCTTTCGAATAGATATATCTCGGATAGATTTTTGCCCGATAAGGCTATCGACCTAGTTGACGAGGCGTGCGCACTTATAAAGACGGAAATGAATTCTATGCCTACCGAGATGGATGCAATTTCAAGAAAGATAATGCAGCTTGAAATTGAGGAGGCGGCTCTAAAAAAAGAGAAGGATAAGCTATCCCGAGAGAGACTTTCGGGAATAGGCGAGGAACTTTCAAATCTCAGAGAAAAATTTTCTGAAATGAAGGCGCGCCTTGAGAGAGAAAAGGAAACGATAGGAAAGGCGCAGAAAATACGCCAGGAGATAGAGAGCGTTTCTGCTGAGATTGAGAGAGCTGAGGCTGCATACGACCTTGCAAAAGCCGCAGAGCTTAAATACGGCAGACTTCCCGCGTTGAAATCCGAGCTTGAAGCAGCTGAAAAGGAGGGGGAAAATATAAACGCAGAGAGCCTTCTTCGAAACGCTGTGGACGACGGAGAGATTGCTAAAATCGTCTCTCGCTGGACGGGTATTCCCATAACCAAGCTTATGGAGGGAGAGCGTGAAAAACTGCTCGGAATGGAAACTATACTTCACAAAAGAGTGATAGGACAGGATGAGGGAGTCACGAAGGTGGCGAATGCTATAGTGCGCTCCAGAGCAGGAATACGCGATCCGAAGAGACCTATAGGCTCGTTTATGTTCCTTGGCCCTACGGGTGTCGGAAAGACCGAGCTTGCCAAGGCTCTTGCTGAGGCGCTTTTTGACGACGAGAAGAACATCGTACGTATTGATATGTCGGAGTATATGGAAAAGTATTCGACCTCCCGTCTTATAGGAGCGCCTCCCGGATACGTCGGCTACGACGAGGGCGGTCAGCTTACCGAGGCTGTCAGAAGAAAGCCTTATTCCGTCGTGCTCTTTGACGAGATAGAGAAGGCGCACCCCGACGTATTCAATATTCTTCTTCAGGTCCTCGACGACGGAAGAATTACCGACAGCCACGGAAGAACGGTTGATTTCAAGAATACCATAATCATAATGACGAGCAATCTCGGCTCTGATATAATCCTTGACGGAATAAAGGACGGAGTGATAACCGCAGAGGCAAGAGAGCTTGTGACAGGACTTCTGCGCCGTTCGTTCAGACCTGAATTTCTTAACCGCCTCGATGAGATAATCTACTTCACGCCTCTCTCCAAGGCGGACGTCAGAAGAATTACCGATATGGCGATAGAGGGACTTTCGCATAGACTTGCCGACAGCTCGGTTAAGGTAGAGGTTACCGATAGAGCAAAGGATTTTATTATCGAGTCCTCCTACGATTCTCTCTACGGCGCAAGACCGCTTAAGAGATTTTTACAGTCGGAAATCGAAACCCTTATCGCAAAGAAAATTATAGCGGACGATATTCCGCCCGAAACTACTCTTACCGTTGACCTTGAAAACGGAAGACTTACCGTAACTTTATAAAAGCAAGTCGAAAAAACACAAAAAGAGGCGAGGCGCGTATTTATTACGTACCTCGCTTATTTCGTTTTGGGTTATGCCTAAATGTAACGTCCTTTTTGATATATCGCCAAGTATCTTTGCTTATTTGTGTGTTGACATTTTTATTTTTCGGGGGTATAATATATCTATATTTTATTTTAAGGTGGCGCGTATGCTTAAGAGAAGATGGTTTTTATATATGACCGAGTTCTTTTCGGGAATGTCGGTTATGGCTATAGAGCTTGGAGCGAGCAGGCTTCTTGCACCCTATTTTTCGTCCTCGCAGATTGTCTGGACTATAATTATCGGTGCTATTATGATTGCTATGGCTCTCGGAAATATATGGGGCGGAAGACTTGCGGACAAGAATCCTTCTCCCGACAAGATGTATTTCCGCGTTCTTATCGTAGCAGTTTGGACTGCGGCAATTCCTTTCCTCGGAAAGTATATTATAGCTCTCGTTTCTCTGGTGCTTGCCTTACTTGCGGGACAGAATTTTCTTATATGGGCCTCTCTTATTTCCTGTATTCTGCTTTTCGTTTTTCCTCTTATGCTTCTCGGAAGCGTGTCACCCGCGCTCGTTAAATACGCGGTAAAGAGCCTTGACGAAAACGGTAAGATTGTCGGTGAGCTTAACGCGCTCAATACCATTGGCTCGATAATCGGTACGTTTACCCCTACCTTTATCACAATTCCCGCAGTTGGCACAGCCTGGACCTTTATAATATTCGCATCAATTCTTCTGGTTATCGCGCTCATATACTTTATCAGCGTAAGACGCAGACTTGTCAGCGTATCTGTTCTTACTGCGGTTATGATAGCGTTTTCGCTGCTTGCGTCATTCTCGAGCTTTTCCTTTACCAAGGGAACTTATGAGGACGAATCTATCTATAACTACCTCAGAGTAGAAGAAGATGACCGTCAGATAATTCTCTCCACCAACGTTCTTATAGGCGTTCAGTCCACAACCAGAAAGGACGGAGCCCTTACGGGATATTACTACGACTACGCTCTCGCTTGTCCTTATATGGCGGGTTTTGGGGAGCAGGACGACTTTGACGTTTTAGTTCTCGGGATGGGTACGGGTACTTTTGCTACCGAGTGCTACCGCTATTTTGAGGGGGCGCAAATCGAGGGAGTCGAGATAGACAAGAAAATAATCGACCTTGCATACGATAAATTCGGACTTCCCGAGGACGAGAGAATTAAGTGCGTTGAGTATGACGCCAGAGCTTTTCTCAGAGATGCGGGAAAGTACGACGTCATAATGGTTGATGCGTACCGCGATATAACTGTACAGTTTCAGCTTTCCTCCGTTGAATTTTTCTCGGAGGTAAAGGCACATCTGAACGAGGGCGGCGTTATGGTACTCAACCTTAATATGACCTCTAAGGAGGAAAATTCAATAAACGATTATCTCTGCGATACCGTTGACTCGGTATTCGGCAGCGTATATACCGCGAAGGCGGGTGGAAACATAGAGGTGTTTGCTTCCGATAATCCGAATATGGTTGAAAATCTCAGAGATGCGTATCCTACTATGAATAAAGCCCTTCTTCCTATGATGGGTTACGTTGAGGATAATCTCCTTCTCTACGAGGGGGGAGACCTTATTCTTACGGACGACAAAGCGCCAGTTGAACTTCTTGGTATGAAGGTTGTTGACGAGCTTATAAACGACCAGCTTTCGTATTACAAGAGCTTGTTCAAGGGAAAATCCATTAAAGAAATGATAGATATGCTCGGTGTTTAACCGATAAAAGATAGGAGTTAGTTATGAAGGGTATTATAAACGATTCCTTTATGCTTAAGAATAAAACCGCAAAAAGACTCTATGAAAAGGTAAAGGACCTTCCTATAATAGATTATCACTGTCACCTCAGTCCCAAAATGATTGCCGAGAATTATAAATTCAAGAATATAGGCGAGCTTTTCCTCGGCGGAGACCATTATAAATGGAGACAGATGCGTACTCACGGAATAGAGGAAAAATATATTACGGGTGATGCCGAGGACTATGAGAAGTTTCTTGCGTTCGCAGGAGCGCTTCCTTACCTTATAGGTAATCCCATATATCACTGGACACACCTTGAGCTTAAGCGCTATTTTGATATAGACGAGCCGCTTAGTGAGAAAAATGCAGATAGAATATGGAATGAGTGTAACGAGCTTCTCGCGCGCGAGGACTACAGAGCGCAGGGCCTTATAATAAAATCCGGCGTTGAGGCTCTCTGCACCACAGACGACCCTGCCGACGACCTTAAGTATCATGAAATGCTCAAGGACTTTTCCGTCAAGGTTCTGCCGACCTTCCGTCCCGACAAGCTCGTCGAGATAGGAAACGCGGATTTTCTCTCCTACCTTTCGGCAAACGGTATTGCCGATTTCGACACGCTCACAAGCTGGTTAAAGGCAAGAATTGAGTATTTTGACAGTCTTGGCTGCCGTCTTTCCGACCACGGACTTGGATACGTTCCTTATGAAGAAGGGGACGCCGAAGCGGTGTTTAATAAGAGACTTGGCGGCGAAGAACTCTCTAAAAAGGAAATAGATGTTTACAAAACCTTCGTTATTCGCCTCTGCGCTAAGGAATATTCAAGACTTGGCTGGACTATGCAGCTCCACTTTGGCGCTATGCGTAATAACAGCACGAGAATGTTTGAAAGACTTGGCGCTGATACGGGATTTGACTCTATAGCAGACCATAGCGTAGCCGAGCCGCTCTCAAGACTTCTTGATTCTCTTGACAGAGAGGATAAGCTTCCCAAGACAATTCTCTACACCCTTAATCCCAAGGACAATTACGTGCTTGGTACGTTGATAGGTAATTTTCAGTGTGCTCCTACCCCTGCAAAAGTTCAGTTTGGCTCGGGCTGGTGGTTTAACGACCAGAGAGACGGAATGGAAAATCAGATGAAGAGCCTTGCAAATCTCGGTATGCTCTCGCACTTCGTGGGAATGCTTACCGATAGCAGAAGCTTCGTTTCCTACACCCGTCACGAGTATTTCAGACGAATAGTCTGTAACCTTATCGGCTCTTGGGTAGAGGACGGAGAATATCCTGCAGATTTCGATATGCTTGAGAAAATCGTCTGTGGAATATGCTACTATAACGCGAAAAACTATTTTAATTTCTGATAAAGTAAAGAGCACCTGCCACGCGGCAGGTGCTCTTTTTATTTGGTTGCTTTGAAATGAACCTGTCAAAGAATTAGTGGCAGATGCACTTCTCGGAGTTCTTATCGAAGATGTGGATTCTCGAAGCGTCGATAGCAACGGTGATTTCGTCACCTGCCTGAGCGCGAGAGCGAGAAGATACTCTTGCAATGATGTTCTTATTGTTGGTAGCATCCTCCATACCGTCAAAGCCGAGGTAGAGATAAATCTCAGCACCCATAAGCTCGGTTACGTCAACGCTAACCTTCATAGTGGTATCTGCAAGGGTCTGAAGGTACATAGGCTCGTCGTGAATAGCCTCGGGACGAATACCGAAGATAACGTCCTGATCGATGTACTCCTTGAGAGCGGGGTTGTTAGCCTTCTCTGCGGGAAGCTTAATCTCGGTGGTACCGATAGTAGCGTAAAGGTCGCTGTCGCGCTTTACAAGCTTACCGTTGATGAAGTTCATCTGAGGAGTGCCTATGAAGCCTGCAACGAAGAGGTTGCAGGGAGTATCGTAAAGGTTCTGGGGAGTATCAACCTGCTGGATAAGACCGTCACGCATAACAACGATACGGCTCGCCATGGTCATAGCCTCGACCTGGTCGTGAGTAACGTAGATGAAAGTGGTCTCAACCTTCTTGTGAAGCTTGGTAAGCTCGGTTCTCATGCTCGCACGAAGCTTAGCGTCAAGGTTGGAAAGCGGCTCGTCAAGAAGGAATACCTTGGGGTTACGAACGATTGCACGTCCAAGCGCAACTCTCTGCTTCTGACCACCGGAAAGAGCCTTGGGGCGTCTCTCAAGAAGGTGGCTGATGTCGAGGATTCTTGCAGCCTCTTCAACGCGTCTCTTGATTTCTTCCTTGGGAACCTTACGGAGCTTAAGACCGAAAGCCATGTTATCAAATACGGTCATGTGAGGATAAAGAGCGTAGTTCTGGAAAACCATCGCGATGTCTCTGTCCTTAGGAGCTACGTCGTTAACGTATCTGTCGCCTATGTAGAGCTCACCCTCGGAAATCTCTTCAAGACCTGCGATCATACGAAGAGTGGTGGACTTACCGCATCCTGAGGGACCAACGAAGATAAGGAATTCCTTATCCTTGATTTCAAGGTTGAAGTCGGAAACGGCTACAACGCCGCCGGGATACTTCTTGTAAATGTGTCTGAGTGAAAGACCTGACATTTTTTGTTTTCTCCTGTCAAAAAATTATTTTTATTCTACGTTAAACATTTTAACAAAGTTTAAGAAAAAAATCAATTGCCATTTTCACTATTTTAAAGGACTGTTTTTGTTATTTACTTACAAAAACTCGCCTCTTTTTTGTAATAAAGTGACCAACGGAGTTTTGAAATTCTAATTTATTAGAAAACAATTGGATTTACTCCCATCAATTGTAATTGACAAAAAGAAGCCTTTGTGATAAACTAACTTAAAAGATAAATTATTTTTATAAAAGGAACTTTAAAATGAAAATTCTCATAGTTGACGACGAGCAGGAGATAACAAACGTCCTGCGGCTCCTCTTTCAAAATCAAGGATATAGCGTTACTGAGGCGCGCGACGGTGCTGGGGCTGTTCGCAAAGTAAGAGAGATAAGCGATATAGACCTTTGCATTATGGATATGATGATGCCGAAGTCTTCGGGTATTGAGGCAACCTCAGAGATAAGAAAATTCTCTGACGTACCCATACTTTTTCTTACGGCAAAGTCGCTTGAAAAAGACAAGCTTCTTGCATACGGCGCGGGCGGTGACGACTATGTGGTAAAGCCCTTTTCACCCCGTGAGCTTCTTATGAAGGTAAACGCTCTTTCCAGACGTTATAATCAGTATTCTGCAAAGGAAAGCGATGGAGATTCTATAGTGCTTTCCGGAGGAATTATAATTCGCCCATCAAAGCGCGAGGTTATAAAAAACGGCGAGCTTCTTGACATAAGGGATAAGGAATACGAGATTCTTCTCTTCCTTGCAAAGAACAAGGGAAAGACGGTTTCCTCTGCCGAAATATACGAAGCGGTGTGGGAGGAGATGCCTTTGCCGTCCTCTAACAATACAGTTACAGTGCATATTCTTAACCTCAGACGTAAGCTTGAGGTAGGCGCGACAGCTAAGATTATAAGAACCGTATGGGGAAGGGGATACCAAATTGATTAAGCACTTTTTTGCAAGACTTAAAACCTTCTTTCTCTCTATGAGAATGAGGTTTATGCTGGTCCTTCTCATAGCGCTCGGAATAGGATTTGGTGCATATTTTCTTGTGCACCGATATGCTTATGATTATATAGACCGCGTCTATACGAGCGAGGAAAACAGGAAGTCCCGCGAGCTTTCCTACGTTGAGGATTTGCAGAATTTCGTTAACGCAAACGAAATATCAAACGAAACTACCTCCAAGCTCTCCGAGTGGGCGAGGGCAAATAAGTACGTTTACTTGATTATATATAAGGGAAGCGAGCTTTTCTTTACTACGGACGATTTGCTGAGTCAACCGCCAACCGAGGAAGAGCCCGAAGAAGAGCCTGAGGAAGATCACGGAGAAACTCCGGAGGAAAACCCCGAGGAAAATCCTGAAGAAAACCCCGAGGAAAATCCTGAAGAAAATCCCGAGGAAAACCCCGAGGAAAATCCTGACGAAAATCCCGACGAAAATCCCGGGCAAACCCCTGAGGAAAATCCTGAAGAAAATCCCGAAGAAAATCCCGGGCAAACTCCGAGCACAGATAAAGGAAGCTCGGATAGCTCTTCCGATAAAAACGATAAAACTGATAAAACCGATAAAGAGGAGCCGACCTATAAGGAGCCGAGCGGAGTTACTATCAGATACCCCTCGCGTGAGGAACTTTTCGAATACGCGAAGAAGAATGATATGCATCTCGTTACTCTTACGGACAAAAGCGAGCTTCTCGTCTCTCTGACGGAATTTACCGAGTACCTTTATTACGACGTTTCAAATATTACCGGCGTTATAGCTGCAGTCCTTCTAGTGCTTATTATTCTAGTGGTTTATTCACAGCTTGTCACCACGAGAATAATCCGCCTTGGAAACGAGGTAAACAAGGTTGCGGATGGCGATGTCAGTTATAAAATCAAGTCTAAAGGCGGAGACGAGATAGCAAGACTCTCAAAAAATGTTGACAATATGAGACAATCCATGATAGAAAACTTTGAGAAGGAGAGGGAGGCACTCGAGGCTAACTCTGCTCTTATAACCTCAATGTCTCACGATATAAGAACTCCTCTTACAGTCCTTCTCGGATATATAGACGTTATGCATAACAAGGCCGAGGGAGACCCCGAGATGCAGGGATACCTTAAGGCTGCTGAATCTACCGCAATGAGACTTAAGAAGCTCTCTGACGATATGTTCGGATATTTCCTTGTTTTCGACGGCCGCGAGCTTGAACAGGAGATGGAGCGATACGACGCTGCAACTCTTATAGAGCAGATGCTTCTTGAACATATAACGCTTATGCGAGAGCGCGGAGAGACGGTTGAATTTTCAGACGTTGATTACAGTGCGTTTGCCGGCATGGAGGTGCGCACCGACGCACCCAAGCTTATGAGAATATTCGATAACGTATTTTCTAACGTCGATAAGTATGCAGATAAGACTCTGCCCATCAAAATCGAGCTTTCGCGTACAGAGAGTGAAATGGCGGTAAGAATCGAGAATTCTATATCTAAAGCGCTTGGCAAGGTGGAAAGTAACGGCATAGGTCTTAAGACCTGCAAGAAGCTTGGCGAATATATAGACGTAGGATTTGATTGCGATGAAGGAGAAAAAACATTTGTCGCTACGATAACCCTTAAGCTTTACAAAACCTCAAAAAAAGAAAACTAAACTTTACAAAACAAGGTGTTTATTTGATGAATTTTAAAAAAATATCTTTCTTCTCTGCCGAGAGCGACGAGATTAACTTGGCTCTTGAGGCGCTTTGTGAGGACGAGAGAGAGGTAGCAGAAGAGGCGATGGATTATTATCTTGGCGCTGATGAAGACTTTGAATTTGCCTTTTCTGTTTTTGCCGGAGCTTTACTTGTAAGAGTTTTTGACCTTGGCAGATACTTCTTCCTCTTTCCGACGCCTCTCTCGGAAACATCTGATATAAAGCTTGCCATAGAGGAAACTGTAAGATACGCAACTCTGGAGGAGCTTGAACCGATTTTCTGCGGTGTAAGTAGCGGGGAAATAGGCGTTTTTCTCTCTCTTGGTTATAGACATATAAACGTCGATTCGGATACTCCCGATGCGGCAGAATACAGAGTCACTCTGAAAAACGAGATTTCCTTTCTTAACGAAGTTCCTGACATTGAGGGGGATAGAATTACGCTCGCTCTCCTCTCCGAGACGGACTCAGATGCATACGCAAAGCTTTGCGCTGACGAAAAAACAAATGAGTTTATGGGATATTCTCTTAGAGAGGATTACCCCGACGCAGATAAAAACACCTGCCTTGAAATTGCTATGCGCGAGTTTAGCTATAACAGCGCAATGACTCTTGCCGTAAGGAATTGTGGCATAACGGTTGGCGACGTTGCACTTCATAATCTTGATTTTAAGGGTGGCGCGGACGTTTCGGTAAGAATACTTCCCGAACACAGAAGAAAGGGATACGCAAAAGAGGCGTTTTCTCTGACACTCGATATAGCCAAGAAGATAGGACTTGCAAGACTTTACGCCCGAGTTGATAACAGAAATATCCCGTCTCTTTCTCTTTTTGGAGCAGAAGCGAACGGTGTTGACAGTCAAGATAACGTCACCGTTTTCAGCTATGAAATCATTTGATTAAAAAACAAAACGCGGTCTCTTAAGGGCGTCACTCTTAGGGATTTAAATTGAATAATTTATAAAACTCGACTTGGAAAAGTCGGGTTTTCTTTTGCCCACGTAAAACAGATTGAATTAAAGTTAATTTTATGTTATAATAAAGTCATCGATAAACAAGAATTTGTAGGCTAGTATGTATTATGGAATTTAATAAAAAACTTCAAGAATTAAGAAAACAAAAGGGGCTTACGCAAGAGGAACTTTCCGAAAAACTTTACGTGTCCCGAACCGCCATATCCAAATGGGAGTCAGGTAGAGGATATCCAAATATAGAGTCATTAAAAGCGATTGCAAAATTATTTTCCGTTACGGTTGACGAACTACTCTCTACGGATGAGATGCTGACAATAGCCGAGGAAGATAGCAAACGAAAAGAAAATTATTTTTGTGATGTTATATATGGATTGCTTGATATCTGTATTGCGATGCTTCTTTTTCTGCCGTTCTTCGCAGAGGACGCTGACGGAATCATTCGAAGCGTATCACTCATTGCACTTGGCAGTGTTCAAAACTACTTAAAAATAGCGTACCTTGTCGTTGTTATCGCAATGATTGTCATGGGAGTGATAACACTCGCACTACAAAACATTCAAACAACGGCTTGGGTAAAAAGCAAAACGACGATTTCGCTCATACTCGGGGCAACCTTGGTAATGCTGCTTATGATAAGTTCACAGCCGTATGCCACCGTGTATGCGTTCGTATTATTAGCAATTAAGGCTTTCCTACTCATAAAACGACAATGATACGAAAGGTATCATGCTTGTGACGAGCCGTTTCTTGCTTATTCTTATACCTTCCATTATAATGTATTGAGGTGAGAGCCAATACGCAAAAAGAAGGTTTATGGATTATGAAAAAGAAAAGCGGAAGATTGTTTTTAGTAGGAACGAGTTTTCTCATCTCGTTTGTTTTGTGGACGGTGTTGATTCTCTTCGTTGACGTTCGGGCAATCGGTCCCGAAGGCTCATCGGTTGGCTTTGCGTCGTTAAACGGATTTGTACACAATATTACGGGTGTGAATATGTCTTTGTACGTGATTACAGATTGGCTTGGTCTTGTGCCAATCGGCGTTGCATTCGGTTTTGCCGTTCTCGGTCTTGTACAATGGATTAAAAGAAAAAGTCTATTAAAAGTTGACCGAAGCATTCTCGCACTCGGTGGATTTTACATCATCGTAATGGCGGTGTATGTTCTCTTTGAAATTGTTGTTATCAATTACAGACCGACTCTCATCAATGGATATCTTGAAGCCTCATATCCGTCGTCAACAACGATGCTTGTGATGTGTGTGATGCCTACGGCAATGGTACAGTTCCGCACCCGTATTAAAAATGACAAATTTAGACGATGTATAATGCTTGCGATTGCCGTGTTTATTGCCTTTATGGTTATAGGCAGGCTTGTGTCGGGTGTACATTGGATTACCGATATTATTGGCGGTGCATTGTTTAGCGCAGCGATTGTATTGATGTATTATTCCATCTGTAACATAGCAACAAAAAACTACTATACAAATTCCAATTTATCGAGTTGTTAATCTTTGTGGGAAGATTTTCAAAAGTGTGGCACACTATACTTTGTAAGCAAAGTCGTGTGTTTTTGCAGAGCAAAAAGGTAAATAGTACAAATCAAGCTAGCTGAATAATGATTTAACTATGAAAAAGAAGAGGCTATCGAAAGAAAGCCTCTTCTTTTTTGTTTGTGTCTCATTTTATACTTTCCGTAATTTCTTTTATCTCGTCTGAGAAGGTTGCCATTTCGAGAGCAAACTCTCTTGCACTGACTCTCAGCGCGCCGCTTCCGAGTACCATAAGCTGCTCGTGGCGGTCATTGGTTACGACTCTTACGGTGTTTTTCTCGGCGAGGTCGGATACGGTTTTTTCTATATACGAATCCGCCGTTTCTCTCTCCTTGGTGTAAACTACCTTAACCTCTCCGAAATGCTCACTGCTTCCTTCATTCTCCGTCCTTTTATAAGCGTCAAAGGCGATTATAACCTTGCATTTTTTGTAGGCGGAATAGCTGCACATAAGTCGTGTGAGTATGTCTCTGGCGAGAGAAATGTCCTTCTCTGCGTATCCTTTGAGAAAATCCCAGCCGAAAATCAGATTGTATCCGTCGATTATTATATATAGGTCGCCCTTTGGCTTTTCCTTTCTCGGTTTTTCGCGAGACTGCGTCGGGGCAGCGTTTTCTGTTTTTTCGGAGATTTTTCTCGGCTTTATCTTGCCGTAGGTCGCCTCGAATATTTGCATGAGCGCCTTATCTTCAGCCGCTGAGGATTCATAGGTTGTTTTGGTTTGTCTTACGGCGCGGTTTTGCAGCACCGTTTCCTCTCTGCTGTCAGACGTGCCGAGATGCATCATTTCGTCTGCCTCGCGCCAGCTTACCACGTATCCCGAGCCGCCCGCACAGAAGACCGAGTTAGGCGTATTCCTCTCGTCTGTCTCGGGGTTGTACGCCTTCTTTTCGATTATCTCTTCTGCATTGTGGCAGGGCTTGTACGGGCCGATTTCAAGTGACAGCCGTCCCTCTCCTTTGGTAAAAGCTCTCAGTACGGTTGCGTATGAGCGCATTGTGTAGACGGGGCAGTTTCCCGTAAGGGTTGCTGTGGTGTCGGAAAACTCGGGAGGATTTGCAATGCCTCCCATCTCCTCGACGTTCATAATGGCTCTGCCGAGATATTCCTGCGGCAGTTCGATTCTAAAATTGAAGGTAGGCTCCAGAAGAACGGATTTTGCCTTCATAAGTCCCTGTCTTATAGCTCTGTAGGTAGCCTGTCGGAAGTCGCCACCCTCTGTGTGCTTTTGATGTGCGCGGCCTGCGATAAGAGTGATTTTTACGTCGGTCAGCGGCGCACCCGTAAGTACGCCTCTATGTCTTTTTTCCTCTACGTGAGATAGAATAAGTCTCTGCCAATTCATAGCGAGACTGTCTGTGGAGCAGTCTGCGTCAACCACGATTCCGCTGCCCTCCGCTATGGGCTCAAGCATCAGATGTACCTCTGCGTAGTGTCTGAGAGGCTCAAAATGTCCTCTTCCGACAACCTCTTCTGCTATCGTTTCCTTATAGAGTATAGAGCCCTCGTCAAAGGAGACGGTAATGCCGAAGCGCTCCTCTATCATACGGCGAAGTACCTCGAGCTGTATTTCGCCCATAAGCCTGACTCTTATTTCCTTAAGCCTTTCGTCATAGGTCAGCGCAAGGCTTGGGTCCTCTTCCGCAAGCTCAATCAGGCGGGGATATATTTCGGGGGCGCTTATTCCGTCGGGAAGATTTATTCTGTAATCAAGGACGGGGGATAGGGTGGTGCGGTCAATTTCCTCAAATCCTATAGCGCCTCCCGCCTCGCTCCTCGACGGACCGAGAACAGCGCATACCGTACCGGGAAAAACCTCTTTTTTGGCCTTGAATTTATCAGCCGAATATACTCGTATTTCTTCTATTTTTTCTTCAAATACCTCGCCGCCCTGAGTCTTTATCCTTACGGTGTCCTTGCAGGCAAGACTACCGCCTGTCAGTTTAAGATAGGTGAGCCTCTTTCCGTTTTTGTCTCTTCCTATTTTGTATATTCTTGCGCCGAGAAGCCTCTCGGGGTATCTCGGCATACGTGTATACCTAAGTATTGCTTTCAGAAAATCGGAAACTCCGCTCATCCTGAGCGCTGAACCGAAAAAGCAGGGGAAAAGCTTACATTCCGATATAGCTCCCGCGATGCTCTCATCACAGAGCGCACCCGTCTCAAAGTATTCGCGCATAAGCTCCTCGTCCGCCGCCGCGCAGTCCTCAAGCGTGTTTTCCGCAGTAGAAAAATCTGCAAGGGCAGGGGAAAGCAGAGCACGTAGCTCTCGGGTAAGCTCTGCGCGTGTCTTGTCTGATATGTCGGTCTTGTTGACAAAGAGAAAGGTCGGGATTTTTCTCGCTCTGAGCAGCTGCCAGAGAGTTTTAGTGTGCGACTGCACACCGTCCGTCGCGTTTATAACGAGTATTGCGTAGTCCTCTATCGAGAGTGCTCTTTCCGCCTCGCAGGAGAAATCTATGTGACCGGGGGTGTCTATAAGGGTTATCGTTGCATCTTCCGTCGTGAGAATCGCTTGCTTTGAAAAAATGGTGATACCCCTCTCTCTTTCAAGAGAATATGTGTCAAGGAAAGAGTCTCTCCTATCTACTCTTCCGAGTTTATCGAGAGTTCCTGAGGCGTATAGCAGACCCTCGGAAAGAGTAGTCTTTCCTGCGTCAACGTGCGCAAGTATTCCTATTACAAGATTTTTCATAAAAAAGACTCTCCTTTCCGAGAAAAGCCTCGCTCTCTTCTATGAAAGCGAGGCGAATTCTTGCTTATTTTTCTATAATATGTAAAGCGGGGTTTACAACAGAGTCGCAAATTTCTACCGACGTCTGTCTGAACTCCATAATTCTCATTCCGATATGCTCGATTATGTGCTTAGGTGGGAGAGGAAGGGAACGCATCTCCTTGGAGTTTATCTGACGGGATTTTGAAACTATGGAAATATACTTTTCGTATATAGTTGAATTGAGAAGAGCGAAGAGACCAAAGGCAAGTCTTGCCGATATTTCCGCATTTTTATCCTTAGTATCTATAAAGTTGATTTTGTTGTGAGTCGAGATATATTTGTACTCGGGGAGACTAGAGGCAAAGTATACCGAGCAGTTTAAAAATCTCTTGTCACTCTTTGAGGGAATTCTCTTGACGAGTATCATGTTTTTGTTGCGTTGAATAAGTGAGGGGCTTACCGGCGCAAGGTATTGCTTCTTTATCGGCTGAGGGAATTTCGTTATACCGTCTTGTATCGACTGCGCTCTCAGAAGAGGCACTGTGCCGTCACCCGGTTCGGTGAAGAGGAGACCCTCGCATTTTGAATCTACAACGAGTCCTGTGGACATTTTGAGTCCCAGGCTGTCAAGCGTCTCAGGGAAGGTTGAAATATATCTTACTATCTTGGTGTCCTCAACGCTTTTGGGAAGAGTGAGCGTTCCGGACAGCTCGTCTACAATGAAGCCGTAGGGAAGAGAGCCAAGCTCTACCGCAGATTTTCCGTTATCGTAGGAGGTGCTTACAGTTACAGTCTCGGGACGCTCATCATTTATATACGAAGCAATGAAGCTCTTTTTAATCGGCACAGCGCGACTTTCATTCTTCTGTCTGCCGATAAAGAGGTGAATTTTAGAGAGCGCGAGAGATTCGCTTACCTCCTTTCTGAGCGGAGCAAGAGCTGACGCGCTCGAGAAGGTCGTGGGTAGGAGCATTACGAGTTGACCTCCCTCGTCGACGCTTTCCATAGCGTTTTTGAGAAAGAGGAATGCCTTAGAGAGCTTTAGCTGTGAAATTCCTCCGACACCCTCTGCATCGTCAGAGTATTTTTCTGCGAAATCAGTAGGAGGATTTGATATAACTATATCGTACTTGTCGGGAATTGTGTCGAAGAAGGTAACTGTATAGTGTTTCTTTGAATCGGTGAGATAGTTTTCTCTGTAAACGGTAACGAAAAGCTTTACGTCATAATCGTGGCGGCATTTCTTGCGAATTCTCTCAAGGTTGTCCTCAAGCATATCGGCAAAGTCGTTGCTGTTTTCGTAGCAGGTGAGGAATATCTGCTCAAGAGAGCGGCACTCCTTACATAGCTTCTCAATAAGCGCCGCGGAGAGTATTCCTGTACCGGCACCCACGTCAAGCAAAGTGTATGCAGTTTTGGTTTTGTCGATTATGGGCATATCCGCCATAAGACGGGCAGTATCCTTTTTTGTAAAAAGTCTGCCGAGTCGCACGTTTTCCGCCTTTGATTTTTCTCTTACGAGCTTCGCGGTATTTCTTACTGCAAGATTGAGCATTATATTGTCCTCCGTTAGTCTTTTTAAAATGTGAACCGCTAAGTAGGCTTATCACTTAGTTTATGTTCACGCCGCAAATTTTTCAAAAGCAGAGAGTTTACGAATTTTCGGCACCGTGGAACACGGCGATTTGGACTAAGGCTCCAAAACGCGAAAATTCAAAGCGTGAACAGATGAGGTTTGAATTAAGCTAAGGTTTGTGTTCACGCTTTCTGCCATAAAATATCTACCCTTATTTTAACACGTTTTTTTCTCTCTTTCAAGGCTTTTTCAAGTTTTTTTATAAAAATCTTGCAAAAATTCTATATAGGTGATATACTTATATAAAAGATATTTATTACATATAAAACAGGTGGGTAAAAAATGAGCGAAGAAAAGAAGACGCATTTGAGATTTTTACATTGCAGCGACATTCATCTGGACGCGCCCTTTGTAGGTCTGACTGCTGAAAAGAGCGAGGAGAGACGCAGAGTGCTCCGTTCCTCGTTTATGCGTATGATGCAATACGTACGCGATAGCAAGATAAACGTCGTTCTTATGAGCGGTGACGTTTTTGACACCGAGTATGCAACCAATACTACCGCCGAGGTTCTTATAAGAGAGATTAAGAACTGTCCCGATACGGTGTTTATAATTTCTCCCGGTCAGCACGATTCCTATAACGGAAACCCAATATATTCCTCGGGAAGACTTCCTGAGAATTGCTTCGTTTTCTCTTCGGATAAGCTTTCGAGATTTGACTTTGAAGAATATAACGTGACCGTTTACGGCTGGGCGTTTATAGACCCCGCGCTCAGAGAGAATCCTCTTCTTGACCGTCAGGTTGACGATGCCTCTAGGGTTAACCTCGTGTGCGCTTACGCTGACCTTGATGCTCCCGTAGATTCTGACAGATGTCCTATTTCCCTTGCTGATATTAAAAAATTCGGTGCAGATTACTACGCCCTCGGCTCACGCCATGAGGCAAGCAAGTTTTCTTCCGCCTCGGGCTCTAAGTATTCCTACTGCGGCTCTCTTGAGTGCACGGGATTTGATGAGCCGGGAATAGGAGGCGCTAACCTCATAACCGTAATCTACTCGGACGGCGAGCTTTCAATAGAGAATAAGAAGATGTCATTCGGCTACGTAAGATTCGAGACCGAGAAGCTTGACATCACTGGAGTTAATACAACCAACGAAATAATCAGCCGTATCAGCCGTATGATAAGCGACAAGAAATACGATAGCGAGACGGCTCTCAGAGTTGAGCTTATCGGCTACGTAGACCCGAGATTTTCAGTCCCCGTAAATATGGAGAGCGACGCATTCGGACTTTATTATTTCAACGTTGTGGATAAGACGCTTCCTCTCTACGGCACCGAGAAATTCAAGCGTGATATGACGGTTAAGGGGGAGATTTTCAGAAGCCTCTATCCTAAACTCACGGGTGAAAACGAGGAGGAGAGACTCCTTGCGGCAAAGGCGTTCAGAATAGCTCTTGCGGCTCTTGAAAACAGAGAGCTTTAATTAAATAACGAAAAGTTTAAGGCAGAGACGCTTTCGCATCTCTGCCTTTTTTGGTTGATTTATTTGATTATTACTGATTTGCGGGGAGTCTCTGTATCTGGTCGTTTATGTTGAAGCCAAGCGCTATACCCATTCCCATGTTGTAGAAGGTGATATAGTCACCGTCGGCGAGTTTATCGGCGTTAGTTGCAACGTGAGGAGGATTGCCTTCGTTTGTATACATCAGGACACCACCCGTTACAGTTTCAATTACGGGCGCAAGCAGTCCGCCGCCCATTGGAACGTAACTATTAACGTCTGCATTGGCATAGTTTCCGTTGACGTCGTTCATATTGAGGTAGGTGGTCTTATTTTCGCCGTCAACGATGGAGAATGAGCCGTCTACATCTTTTCCTTTGAAGTCTGAATCGAGGTTTATCATAATGAGGTTGATGAATTTGCCTTGAAGATTTTCAGCCTCGCCTACCTCTGTAATGTAGGTAGTGCCGTTCGTAACGTAAGGTGAGCCGTAGTACTGACCGAGATCGATAATGCTCTTTACCTTATCGGTCTGACCTATAATTGTAAACCATACCTCGTCGCCTGTTACGAAGCTCCAGATTTCAGAGTCAGCGCTTACGTTTACCTCGGGAGAGGACTTAGAGTTCTTATTATAGGTGCTACCGCTCGTCTGCGCGAGGAATATAGGACCTCCGCACTTGGTAAGAGAGGATGCGGTAACGTTGACTACTGAGCCGTGATGGTTATCTCCGGGAAGAGCCTCGTCGTTATCGAGAAGATGGTTTTCGCACCAGATGTAGACGTGGTTCTGATAGGAGTTATACATAACGGAGTCGTTAACGTTGAGGGTAACGTAGTCGTAATCAAGGAAGGTGGAGATGTAGAACGCCTCGATTCTTACGTTGTCAAGGTTTACGGTCTGATAGCAAACCTTCATACCGATAAGTCCGCGAAGAGCTCTTTCCCCCTTCCACTCGTCGTTGCTGCTGGGGTTATCGTCTCTGAGGTAGAGGTCTCTGATAGTTGTGCTGTAAGCATTAAAATTAAATCCGATTTCTTCAGCTGAGTTATTTATCTCATAGTACTCATTCTGACCTGCCATAGAGGTAAATCTGAAGAGCTGAGCGTTAGAGACTGCTTTACCTGTCGCGGTTTCGATACCGTTCTGGTTTCCGGTTCCAAGCTTACAAACATTGGGGAGCAGATGCGTGTGAATGGTATTGTAGTTTCCGTAGAAGGTGAAGGCATTGTCAGCGCTGTCGGTAGCGTGAGGGAAGATGGTGATTCTGTCCCAGAATTCCTGAGTGTAGTCTTCGCCGAGGAAATACTGTTTGGGAAGGTCCTCAGGCTTTATCATAAGGTCTCCGTGGAGCACGACGCCTGCAAGGTTCGTAGGTCTCTTGTCAGCGGTAATACCCTTGCCATTAAGGAATTCGTCAACGAATACCAGCTGATTTGCCGATGCACCATAGGTGGTTTCGTCGTCAAAATCATTTATGTTGGTAAGGTAGTTAAGCTCCCACGCCTCGTAGATATTGAAGCCGTTAACAACGGTTGCGGTGATGTTAGAGCTGAGAGACTCGTATCCCTCGGGACATACTACGATTTTAAAGGTCTTTCCTATCGCAGCATCGGTAAAGTCGAGAGTGTGCTTTGCGGCGTCAATAGTTACGTAGGTTGCAAGGTTGTCGGTGAGCTGTACACCGTCAAGATAGAGCTCATAATAACTTCTGAATACGATATCGTCGCCTGAGATTTCCTCGTCGTTTTCGTCAAGAGCCGAAACGATAAGCTTAAGAATAAATGCGTTATCGTCGCCTACGAAATATCCGTTGCTCTTATTCTTGAAGAGATTTTTCTTATTCTCGAAAGAAGTGAGATTTTCGGGAAGCTCAGCGCCGAGAATGAAATACTCGGATGCAGAGCCGATAACGTAAATATAAAGCTTTTCTGATACTACGCCGTTATAGGTTGCGGTGACGTAAGAGGTGTCGTTAGGAGTCTCAAGGTTGAGATTTGTAAGGTCAACGCTGTTTGCGTTTCTGATTACGGTTTTTCCGTCATCGCAGGTGATGGAGAGCTTAACGTCGGCGGTATTGACAGTACTTCCGACAGTCATTTTGGTCTTCACCGTGCTTGTATCAATGCGGATAGTCTGTATAGCGCGCACCTTTATTTTAACGCTAGCGGTAATGTTATCATTTTCATTGTAGGTAACGGTAAGGTCGTTATCTCCCGCAGTCAGAGTGCTGAAGGAAACTGAGAATTCTGTGTGTTCAAGTTCTTTGGAAGTTCCGTTACTGTAATGAGCCTTGCAGAATATACCTGCCGTGCTGAAGGAGTCTCCGACGAGAAGATCGGTGTTTTCATATCCCGTAGAAACTATCTCGATAGATTCAAGAATAGGAGTAGCGGCGGAGTCTATAGTCGCGGTAAAGGTGCCGTCCTTTGCATCTACGTAGGTTATAGTGTAAATATCTCCATTCTGGGTTACGGTGAGGTCATCACCGTTAATGAAGTTAAATGCACCGTTGTTGAAGATTTTGGAAACCTTTATCGTATCCTTGTTAATACCTTCGGCGATGCTGCCGTAGTCTACCTCAATCTTCACTACCTTTATAGCCTGAACTTCAATTTCTACAGCACAGGTCTTATTCATATAAGTGAAGGTTACGGTATGCTTACCTACGGTGTCTGTGTCTATAGTATTATACTTTACGTTTGAGTTAGAGCCGACGGAAATCGTTTGTTCGGTGTTGTCGCTGAACTTAGCTTTAAGAATAAAGCCTGCGTAGTTGATAATTTCGCCTTCAAAAACGGTTGATGGAACGCCGTATACGTACTCTATTGAGGTAATCTGACGGGTGGGGGTGTTATCAGTGTTCTTCTTGAGCACCTCAACCTCAAAATTCTGAGTGAATCCGTCGTAGGTTACCGTAAGAGTCTGCTTGCCGGGTTTAGTGGTGTCGATTTCACCAAAGGTGAGCTCTCCTGCAGTGACGGTCTTTGTAGAGTCGTCATTGTAAACGATAGTCGCACTTACGTTTGAGAAATCGGGCTCTGAGTCGTATGCAAACTGACGGGGCAGAGTATCGCCGACTTCAATACGTGTGATTTCCTTTTGTCCGAGCGTACAGCCGACAAAAAGAATGCAGAGCGCAAGTGTGAGAAGAATCATTAACAGTAGTTTCTTTTTCATAATTTTCTCCATTTCTGTCTTTTGACTTTGAAATTAAAGCAATTTATTTATCTGTAAAATAAATTTTAATTTTATCACTGCAGGACGTTCCGTCAGCAGCCTTTACCGTAACCGTTATAACACCGGGGGTTGTGAATGTTACGAGACCGTTTTCATCAATGCTTACGAAGTCTTTTGACGTGTCGTAGTCAAAGGTTACGGCTTTGTTTGTAGCATTGTCGGGAGTAACCTTCCAAGCAAGCTGGTATTCGCGCTTGCCCTCTTCGTCGGGAGAAAGAATAATGTACTTCGTACCTTCGCTGTTATACTTGGCGTTTGAATCTATTATTTCAACCTGGGTTACGTAGGTAATAGTGTTGAAGGTCTGGAAGTTAAGACCGAATAAAGTAACAACTACAATTGCTAAACAGTAGGAGACTGCTATTATAATTACAACTGATTTTTTCATTTACTTTTCCTTATAATAGAGCTTGATTTTTAAGAAGTATCTGAGCGTCATATATACTGCGAGCACAAGTCCGAGAACGGCAAACTTCAGATACAGGGTTTCTAACGTCAGAGTGTCAGAGAAAGATATTTCGTTCATCCGTGAGGATTTGTCAAGTTGAAGAAGCATTACCGCCGCAGAGCAGATAAGAGATATAACAAATGCCGATACCGTAGCCTTCGTTTCGTTGGGGTTTGCATCTGATGAGCCTACCGTCGCATATATCTCATACTGAGGATTCATAATGTCAAGCTGAGCGCAATAAATCAGGTGTGCAAAGTAAACTCCGAAAATTCCGAGCATAAGAAAAATAGAGTTAAGTGTTCCGATTTTTGCGGATATTAGAATGATTACGAAGGTCATTAAAAGAGAAACGACGGTGAAGAGTGCGTTGGGTATAAGCTTTGAAAAGAGAAGAATTGCCGCCTTTGTCGGCTGCGTCTTTATGAGATAAGCCGAGCGACCGTCTCTTGAATAAATGCTTGACGCAAAGGTGTTAGCGTTCAGGGCTATGAACATAATAATTACTACGTTAAACGTCGTAACAAGATAATTTCCCATAGAGCTCGTATTCATAGCGAAGAAAATTTTGTTCAGCAAAAATATAAGAAGAGGTATCGAAATCATAATTGCTACATTGCTGAAGAGTCTTGTGGGATCCTTGACCGATATAATCATTTCCGTACGGAAGGTTGCGAGATTTTTATGTGTCGATTTGTTTTTCTTAGGTTTGGTTTGCTTTTTGAGATACTCAAAGGGCGTGCTCGCCATTTTATAGAAGAGAGGGAGAACTATAAGGAGTCCAAGCCCGAAGAAAAGCAGGTTAAATCCAAAGAGAATAAGGAAACGCACAAGAGTCTTTCCAAAGGGAAACGCAACCTTTATTACGTCGTAGGTCTCGCCGAGGAAGAGCTTTGTGAGATTATAGAAAAATCTGAAATTTTCCGTATATCCTGTGAGTTTGTGACGTATCGACATCGTTATATTGGGCCATGACGAGCGGAGGTCAAGATGCTCAGGGATAAGAGATATTGCCAAGAAGAGTGCAAGCGCCGATACTGCAATTGTAGCCAGAAGCGTTCCGATTTGCAAAGCTCGGTTCTGTCTGAAAAAGTTAGATATCCACATTGCAGGAACGGACAGAATTGAGCCGAAAAGCACCGCGAAGAGAGAAACAAAAACAAAGCAAACGGCTAACCACAAGTATGATAAAAGCGGATAATTGTGAATGATAAAGTAACCCACGAACACAGGAAACATAAAGCCGAACGTTCTTTTTAACTCGAATACAAAGAAAATTATCAGCTTAGACAGATATACCTCGAGGGGAGTGTTGGGAAGAACGAGGAGAATGGTATTGTCCCGCGAGAAATACATAGCTTTGGTCAGACCTGACGTGCAGGAAATTATTGATAAAAGCAGGAGTATTCCAAAAAGGATAGACATAACCGAGGTTGGCGTAGTGCTGACCAGTGAGAATACACCAAGTCTGTTAACAAAGAAGAGCAGCACAGCAACGACAGCAGTTACCATGGCAAACTTTAAGAGCTTTGCGAGAGTTGAAACCGCTATATGAAAGAGGCTTATGTCTTTAAGCTCAAGGCGCTTGAAATTAAGCTTTTCCTTAAGCTGCATTTTTACGAGTGTACTTAGTTTTTTCATGCCTTTGCCACACCCGCTAAGGAGGATTCATTTGCGACTTCCTCCGAGGAAGCCCCGATGCAGAGAATATCATCACCGTCAATGCTGACAAGCGGCGCATCCTCTTCTGCGTAAATTGTATCGAGATAGAATTGCTCGAGGTCTATTTTGTTTTTTTCAAGAGCTGCTACGGTTGCAGCTGCGCGAATCTTACCTTTTTTAATAATAGCAATCTTATCGCAGATTTTCTCTACGACGTCTATAATGTGCGAGGAGAAGAATACGATATTGCCCTTAGCCGCATGCTCCTTCATACATTCCTTAACCTCAAAGATGCTGTTGGGGTCAAGTCCGGTAAGCGGCTCGTCAAGTATCCATACCTTAGGATTATGAACGAG
>JAZRLJ010000192.1:0-9715 GCA_045646755.1 Eubacteriales bacterium
CTCACCAAGAAATCCACGAGATATTCTTTCGGGATTTTAACGCGATTGAAAATATTGAAGGATTTGAGCTTGCCTTTCTCACACCAACTTAAAACGCTCTTTAACGTGTAACCCGTAATCTCTGCCACCTTGGAGGGAGGGATTACATCGTCATAATTGGCTATCTTATTATTCAAGAAAGTGCGGAGCATTTTTCTGTTCTTCATCAAACGCTCTATGTTGAGGGCGTGGGGGTTATACGCTCCGCGACCGTAATAGTTGTCGGGAGCTTTGAAAGCGAAGGGATTATTTTCACGCGCATCCAAGAACGCGATTACATCGTCAAGACGGATTTTGTACTTGCGGGTTTGCTTGCCGGAGTTGGTGCAAGGCACGAGTCCGTTGTCGAGAAGATAGGATGCGGTTTTCTTGCTGATATGGCATATCCGATAGAATTGATCCTTCGTTATCACATCGGGGTAAGTGCTTTTTAAGTAGTCGATTGTTTGCTTATCCATAGCTACACCTCATATAAAAATATTCGGTCAACGGCATAGCCAAGTCGTGTCAATCGCTTGTAATTTGAGGGGATTTTATCTCCCCATTGTTCTCTCCAAAGTTCTCTCCAAGGGGGTATTTTTGCCCCTTTTTCTCTCCAAGTTCTCTCCAAAAGGCATCATTTTTTGCTCATTTTTGGTGAGTTCGAATTGCTCTTGTTTTGACGGGCAGTTATCAGCAAAAGGGAGATAATTCCGTCAAGTTCCAATTAGACTACTTAATTCAAAAACTTACGTTAATAATGACACTATTTTCGCAAAACCCCTTGATTTTTGGGCGTTTTTGTGCTATAATAACGCCAATGTGTTAGACTCTCTCTCCAAGATTAAAGGAGAGAACTCACAGTAGCGGAAGCATTTAATCGTTGGAAAACAACGACTTATATATGGCGAGATTGGGGTAGTATTGTTCGCTAACTTCCAAGTTACCGAACGGACTCGAAATCAGTTTGTGCCAAAAGCACACGAGGGTTCGAATCCCTCCCTCTGCGCCAACAAAAAGCAGTCGGGCTTGTCCCGGCTGCTTTTTGTTGACACAGTCGGTCGGAATAAACCCTGCACGCCTAAGCGTGCCAGGGTTCGCATACGCGCTTGCGCGTATCCGGCGTATTGCGTGGGAATACCACAGTTTAGAACAAAAGGCTACGAAACCGCAGGAAGCAACCGCACGCTAGCCGCATCCCTCATCAGTCGGGCTTGTCCCGGCTGCTTTTTGTTGGCGCAGTCGGTCGGAATAAACCCTGCACACTCTCCTAAAAGCGAGTATCCATCTCACTCAATTGTTTGCTTTATATCCTTAAAAAATACCCGTCATAAGCGAGGGTAAGTCCGTATTCCTTTGCAATCGGCGTGAGCTCCTCGTGTATAGCTCTCTTTCTCGGTGAGGGAAGATGCGAGAGAATAAATTTCGTGTTTTCATTAGCGATTTTTGAGGAGCAGAGAATATTCTTTATTCTTGCTACTGTATGTATATCATTGTGGTAGAGATTTTTCTCTGTTGCGCCTTCAATTTCAAGAGCTGTATCCCCGATAACGGCATCAAGCTTCAATGTTTTCAGAACCGAGAAAGCATCGGTGTTAATAAAACCGCCGTCAAGCGCATAAAAAAGTGACTTTTCACCGGAAATAACGAAGTTTAGACATTTTTCCTCGGGAATTTCAGTTCTGTGGTTGGTCGGAAGAGTTATCACCTCAAGGTCTCCGATAGGAAATTTTGTAAAAATTCCTATCTCGTAAAGAGACAGTCTTGCCGACGGCTCTATCATAGAGAGAACAGGGCGGGTTGCATACACAGATAGCGTTTTTCTTTCCGAGAGCTTTGCGATTGTCTCAGCAGAGAAGTGCGCAGGGTGAGAGTGCGATATAATAACGGTAGTTACCGTTGATAAAATATCAGACAGTCCAAGCTCGTCTGCAACCTCAAAAATGTCAAGAGGCGCGTCAATAAGTATTTTATCGTCGATAAGTACGCCGCCGCTTTTACGGTAATCCTTGGAGTTTTTCTTTTTTATCTTACATTCACCGTAGCCTGTACCTAAAAAACGGATTTTCATTTTGTATCCTCTTCTAAAACGTATACGGTAGTCTGAGTGTAAACCTCACCTGCGTCGTATATTCCAAAGCCGAAATTTACTGCGTTTGGCTCGGTTTCTGCTTCAAGACAGAACGCACCGTGATTTATTCTCTTTACCCCGCCTCTGAAATTCGGCGTGCCTGCAAGTTCGTTAGCTGTGTAGAATACAAGGTCATGCATATCTGTATACACTGAGAGACTGAGACAGTTTGCTTTTACGACCGCTGCGAGTCCCAGCTTTTTACCGTTTAGTTCTCGAAAATAAACGGGGGACAGGCAGAAGTTATGGTCATATCCAAAGAAATCTCCCTTTATCATGTCTCCGAGAAGCTTTGACTCTCGGAGGTCGAGAGGTGTTCCGTCTACAGACGGGTGCTTCCCCGTAGGCAAGAGGTTTTTGTCTATAGCCGAATATTTGTCTGCATATAAGGTCACTTCGTGTGAGTAGATATTGTCACCCATTCCAAACAGGTTAAAGTATGCGTGGTTTGTCATGGAAATCGGAGTTTTCTTCTCTGGATACGCCTTATAATCGATAATAAGCGAGCTATCGCTTAGCGTATAAGTCACGTATACTCTGAGGTTTCCGGGAAATCCACATTCACCGTCGGGGGAAAAATAAGAGAGGGTAATAGTGTCTGTGTTTGCCTTTTCAACCTGCCAGGCGCTTCTGCTGAATACACCGCCGCTGTGAATACAGTCTTTTCCCGCATTTTTTGGAAGATTATATTCTACACCGTCAATAGTGAAGCGAGCGTTTGCCGTTCTGTCGGCTATTCTTCCTATGATTGCGCCCTGAAAGGAATCGTCGAGAGTGTAATCCTCAAGAGTATCAAAAGAGCCGACGATATTATGCGCCCCTGTTCGTCCGAATGCTCTGAGTCTTGCGCCGTACGTTATAACCTCGGCGTAAATATCCGAGTTTTCAAGTCTGTAGGAGAAAATGCGTTCATTTGTGCTGAGATTTCCAAAGAAAGTTTTTTGCATACTGTTTACCTTTTTTAGTTTTCAATTAGTTCGTATACTGTGGTTTGCGTGTAAACTTCGCCATTGCCGTATATAGTCTGTCCGTGATTTACTGCGTTTGGTTCAGTTTGGGCCTCAAGACAGAATGTTCCGTGCTTCACTCTTTTAACTGAGCCTGTAAAGTCAGGAGGACCGAAGACAGAGTTTACACTGTAAAATTGTAGGTTAGGCATATCAGTATACACCGATAGTAAGAGCCCGTTGCATTTAGCTTTTGCCGCAAGAGCAAGTTTTTTGTTGTTGAATTCTTTAAATTCAGAAGGAGAGATAAAGAAATTGTGGTCGTAACCGGCAAAATCACTTTTTAGGGTTTCGCCGAGAAAACGGAAGCTTCTGAGGTCAAGTTGAGTGCCGTCCACCTTGGGATGTTCTCCTGTGGGTATCAGGTCAGCGTTTACAGCGCTGTATCTATCTGCATAGATTGCTATTTCGTGTGAGTAAATGTCTGCGCCAAGTCCTGCAAGGTTGAAGTAGGGGTGACTAGTCAGAGCAATAGGAGTTTTCTTTTCGGGATAAGCCTTGTAATCAATGATAAGAGCGCTGCCGAGAAGAGAATAGGTCACGAACACCTTAAGTCCACCGGGAAATCCCGACTCGCCATCTTCGGAGTAGTAGGAGAGGGTAAGAGATGTGTTGCTCGACTCTTCGACATCCCATATTTTAGAATTAAAGCCATCACCGCCGTGATGACAGTTTTTGCCGCTGTTGCGTGTCAGAATATACTCCGTTCCGTCTATGGTAAATCGCGCGTCTTCTATTCTGTTGGCAACTCTTCCTATGATAGCACCCTGATATGTTTTGTCTGCAAGATAATCTTCCAGAGTATCAAAAGAGCCAACAATATTATAAGATCCTGTACGGCAAAATGACTTAATTATAGCGCCGTAGGTTATAATTTCAGCAGATATTTCACCGTTAGTAAGGGTATAAGAATAAACATCTGTACATGTATTAAGCTTGCCAAAAAGTTTTCTGTTCATTGTTGTTCTCGCTTTCGCACTCAGTATAAGAATATTATAAACTTAAATACAGTAAAAGTAAATAGTCTGCAGATAAAAAAGTTGTATTTATTCCTATTGCTTTTTGGCGATTTGTATGATACAATATACAAAAAAGGAGGAGCATATAAATGGAAAAGACTGTCATAGTAATAAACGGCGCAGGCGGAGTAGGCAAGGACACTCTCTGTGAATTTGCCGAGAAGCATTTTAAGGTAATGAATGTATCTTCCATAACTCCCATCAAGGAAATTGCAGCGATGTGCGGTTGGCAGGGAGAGAAAACCGACAAGGCAAGAAAGTTTCTCTCCGACCTCAAGGCTCTCACTATAGAGTACAACGATTTTCCAACTCTTTGGGCGACGAAAAAGTACAACGAATTTATTGAGTCCGATAACGAAATAATGTTCCTTCATATCAGAGAGGGTGTGGAAATTGAGAAGTTTGTACGCGCTACCGACGGCAAGGCTAAGACGCTTTTGGTTCGTGGCGGCAGCAGAATGACTAAGTCAAATTACGGCAACGCATCGGACGATATGGTTGAAAATTATTCCTATGATTACTACTTTGTAAATGATAAAACTTTTGAAGAGGCAGAGGTTGAATTTGTTAGCTTTTTGAAGAATTTATAATAGAAAAACGAGCAGATAAAACTGCTCGTTTTCTTTGTTTTTACAAATTATTGTTTACAAAAGTATGCATATTAGACCGTTAGCACCCTCGTTGACAACTCTTTCAAGCGTCTCGCCGAGCTTCTCTCTTGACGGCTCGGGGATATTCTCCAGCTTCGCATTCATTCCGTCGCTCACGAGATCATAGAGAGATTTTCCAAACATATTTGATTCCCACACCTTTTCAGGCTCACTCTCAAGCTCACCTACAAGATATTTTACAACCTCCTCGCTCTGCTCCTCTGTGCCTACTACGGGGCAGAGTTCTGTTTTTATATCGGTCTTTATCATATGAATCGATTTCGCCTTGGCGGATACCTTTACACCCCAGCCACCGCTTCTTTTTGTAAGAGTTGGCTCTTCAAGAATAAGGTCCTCAGGTGAGGGCATAACTATGCCGTATCCCTTTTCCTCTGCATCAATAAGAGCTTTTTCGATTTTTTTGTATTTTTTCTCTGTTTCTGAGAGTGATTTTATGTTTTCAAGGAGAGTTTTCTTGTCGGAAACGTCAATTCCCGATATTTCCTTCATTACCTCATAATATCTTTCTTCAGAAATCGGAATATCAAATATACCTTCACCGTTTTTGGCAGTTAAAGCAACAGTTTTGAAATCCTCAAACTCAAGGGAAGCTCGGCTTGCATCGCCAAGAGTGGAAATTCTGTCTGCAAAGTTGCTGATTCTTTCAATTATTTCTTTATGCAAGGGGTGATTTTCGGGTAATGCGAGAGTCCAGTCGGGGAGATTAAAGCTCAGAGATGTTACGGGAAATTCATTAAGCACAAGTTTCAGTATTTCTTTTATATCCTCCGCCACGAGCTCTGTGCAATTAAGCAGCGCAACAGGGGCAGAGTGCTTTTTCTCAAGCTCGTGAGCGAGATTTATCGCGCTTTCACTATCGGGATTTTTTGAATTTAAGAGAATTGCGAAGGGCTTATTCAACGCTTTTAATTCTCCTATGCATCTTTCCTCCGCATCAATAAAGGACTCTCTGGGAATTTCACCGAAGCTTCCGTCGCTTGTTATGAGTATTCCTATAGTCGCATGTTCGCCGATAACCTTTTTAGTTCCTATCTCTGCTGCATCTTTAAACGGAATAGGCTCATCCGACCAGGGAGTCATAACCATTCTCGCCTCCCCGTCCTCTTCCGCACCAAGCGCTCCGTCTACAAGATAACCTACGCAGTCTATAAGCTTTACGTTGAGCTCAGTCCCGTCTTCGCATCTTATTTTTACAGAGTCCTCGGGTATAAATTTAGGCTCTGTGGTCATAACTGTTTTTCCCGATGCGCTTTGAGGAGTGCTGTCGGATGTTCTTACTCTGTCATACTCGCTTTCAATATTCGGTATAACGAGCGTTTCGAGCACTCTTTGAATAAAGGTCGATTTTCCGCATCTTGTAGGACCTACCACACCTATGTATATGTCACCGCCGGTCCTTTCCTTCATGTCTTGATATATAGTTGTGTCTGTCATTTCGCATTCCTCCGTGTAATTATCCTAGAACACTCTATGCGTGTGACGGCAGAAATATTCTTTTATGAAAACAAAAATCTCACCGACAGGACAGCTGTGGTGAGATTTTACTGATTTTTCTGAATTTTAATTTTTTTGGGAATTACAACGCCTATGGGTGAGGTTATGTTTTTTATCTCACCGTTTTTCATTTCTACGATAAGAGCGCAGTCTTCATTGTTTATACCAAGCACTCGGCAGCTTCTCTTCTTGCCGTCATAGGTGTGCTTTATCTTCTTTCCGTGAAGAAGAAAATTCTGTCTGTACTGGTTCATAAACTTAGTGTTCGTACGCATATTTGCGTAGAGTGGGAAAAATTTATTAAGAACCGTCTTTGCTATAATCATGGCGATAGAGGAATTTTCCTTCTCAAAAACCTTTCTCACAAGGTCTGTAAGTCTTGGAGGAAAATTCTCATCTGAGAGCAATACTGAAAAAGTAATTACTATATACTCGTATGAGGTGAAGTTGTCAAGCTTACCCTCGATAGTTACGCCTCCGATAGAGCGTCCCTCGCAGTAAATGCTGCTTACCCATCCTATTCCGAGATGCTTTGTCGTGTGCTCCTTAAGAGCGGTGATAAGAGCAACCGTAGAAAGAGAGGAGAGAAGAGCTGCTTGTGAGGGGAAGAATGAGGGGCGGAGAATAAGAGACATATAAAGTCCTTTTTTTTCAGAGCCTCTCTGTCGCTCTGACTCGGTCATGACGACATATCTGTCGGGATAACCCATCTTTGCGTATTGCTTTGCAAGCGCCGCGGTAGAAAGGAGTCTATCGTGGCATTCAATCTTTACTATGCTGTCGTCAGATGCACGCATAGAAACTATATTTCTTGACATTTCGGACCCCTTTCTGAAAACGCTTGATAAGTTTCTGCTTTAATTAGTACGCTTTGCCCCAGTAAACGAGCTTTTTAGCAGCCCTGCCGCAGCATACGCAGGTATCGGAGCAGGGCTCCTGGTCGAAGGGCATACAACGAGAGGTAACGTCAGCCTCTTCCTTGAGCTTAAGCTCACACTCGAGGTCGCCGCACCACATAGCCTTGATATATCCGCTTTCCTTACCCGCAATCTCAACGAGCTCGTCAAGAGTCTTTGCAGTAAATGTGCGGTCTTCTCTGTTCTTAAGAGCCTTTTCATAGAGAGCCTTTGTAAGAGCCTCCATTTCAGACTTAACGGTAGTTGCAAGGTCGTCTATATTAACAAAGAGCTTCTGTCTGTTATCTCTGCGTACTACTACGCACTTGTTCTCGGCGATGTCGCGAGGACCGATTTCGATTCTGAGGGGCACACCCTTCATCTCGTACTCGCTGAATTTCCAGCCGGGAGACTGCTCGGAGTCGTCAACCTTGATTCTTACGCCTGCTGCCTTAAGAGTATCTGCAATTCTGGAGGCTGCCTCAAGTACGCCCTCCTTGTGCTGCTGAACGGGAATAACAACTGCCTGAATAGGAGCAACTGAAGGAGGAAGAACAAGTCCCGAATCGTCACCGTGAGTCATTATGATACCGCCGATAATTCTTGTAGAAACACCCCAAGAGGTCTGGTGACAGTACTTGAGGGTATTGTCCTTGTCAAGATACTGAATGTCAAACGCTTTTGCAAAGCCATCGCCGAAATTATGAGATGTACCGCCCTGAAGAGCCTTACCGTCGTGCATAAGAGCCTCAACCGTGTAGGTCGCGAGAGCGCCTGCAAACTTTTCCTTGTCGGTCTTCTGTCCCTTGAGAACGGGCATACCGAGATCCTTCTCAAAGAAGTCTGCGTATACGTTAAGCATCTGAACGGTTCTTGCTTCAGCGTCCTCAGCAGTTCTGTGCATAGTGTGACCCTCCTGCCAGAGAAACTCTCTGGAGCGAAGGAAGGGGCGGGTAGTCTTTTCCCATCTTACAACAGAGCACCACTGGTTATAGAGCTTGGGAAGGTCTCTGTACGACTTGATTATATTTGCGTAATGCTCGCAGAAGAGGGTCACGGAGGTGGGGCGCACGCACATACGCTCAGCGAGTCTCTCGCTACCGCCGTGAGTAACCCATGCAACCTCTGGAGCAAATCCTTCTACGTGGTCCTTCTCCTTGTTGAGAAGAGACTCGGGTATGAACATAGGCATATATACGTTTTCAACGCCGGTTTCCTTAAACCTTGCGTCGAGAATTTTCTGAATATTTTCCCAGATAGCGTAGCCGTAAGGACGGATAATCATACAACCCTTAACGCTTGAATAATCGATAAGGTCCGCCTTCTTTACGATGTCTGTGTACCATTTTGCGAAATCCTCGTCCATACTCGATTTTATAAAACGAGCATGGAGATACTTCGTCTCCACACAACAGTATTTCGAATGGAAGGAGAAGAAAAAGTAACATGGCTAAAACAAAGATATCGACTGCTGATCTAATAGGCATCAGCAACTTTTCAAGAAACGGTTTGCAGACCTACAACAATGGCGAACTCGTTTATTTTATTGTACAGCCTACCAACATTTCGGTATTATCCGAAACGAATATCGGACTCAAGATTCAGCATTTGATGCAGCTTTTGACTCTTCAACCCGATATTGAAATCATCTGCTCAGATGCAAGAGAGAACTTCGAACAGAACAAGCTATCCCTTGCAAGAAAGGCAGAAAAAGAAAATAACCTCAAGGTGCAGCTTCTGCTCCGAAAGGATATGAAGTTCCTTGATGATATCCAGCTTCAGATGTCAACCGCGCGAGAGTTTATGTTCTGTTACAGAGTAGCACATGCAAACAGCGAACAGAGCTTCAGCATCCTCAACAGAATTGAGAAGCAGATTAACGACCAGGGATTCGATTGCCACAGAGCAAGTAAGGATGATATAAAGAGATTTATATCCAGATACTTTGGTCACCTTTGCGAAGATCCCATCGATGACGTTGATGGAGAGCGCATGATAAGAAAATGGATAATCCCCGATTAAAAGAAAGGAGAAAATATGGCAAAGAAAAAGCAATTACCAGATGAAGTATTACATAGCGAAGCCTATGTAAAAGACTTCTTTGATATGGTCGTACCTTCGACCATTAAATTCAACGTTGACCACTTCGTATGTGGCGATAGCTTCCGCTGTGTATGGGCGATTAAAGAGTATCCGCCTATGACTACCGACCAAGCAATCCTTTCAAGATTCGGAGATAAGGAAGCGGTAACACTTCATATGTACACAAGATATGTTGATGCATCCGAGCAGAGCAAGATACTTCAGAATGCAACACGCAAGAACAAGCTCCTCGCAAACTCAAACGATATTGAGGACATGGTAACCGGAGAAGCAAATCTCGGTGACGTTGTAGAGCGTCTCAACGACCTTCGAAAGAACAGAGAACCTCTCCTTCACTGTGCGGTATTCATCGAGTTGTCAGCGAATAACCTCGACA
>JAZRLJ010000193.1:0-11616 GCA_045646755.1 Eubacteriales bacterium
CGCAACACTATGAGAACGGCTATAAACGTCAAGGAATTTGCAAAGCTCAAGTTTATTCTCAAAGATACCCACGGAGAAGAGAGAAACAAGGCTGTTGACGCTCTTCTTGAAATCTGCAAGACCGAGGAAAAGAACGCTCTCGACACTATTCCTATCGTCGAGTTTGACTCCCGCGTTGGCTACGAGCCCAGTATGGAATATATGACCGACAAGGCTCATATCGACTGGAAACTCGGACTTCTCAGAGAAGTTATGGAAACAGAGCTTCCCTCTTTCTACGAGAAATAATAGAAGCTATAACGCCTGCGGTTTTTTACCGCGGGCGCTTTTTTACTATGACGCAATTTTATATTTTTTGTAAATTGTGAGTTTTGAGATTGACATTTTTCGTGTATTGGTGTATAATATACTTACCTGCATGACTGACGGAATGGCGGAGTAACGCCGAGGGAGTGCGGGTTGCCCGATGAGAGCTATTCTCCATCGAGTTTATATGCCGACCGTCTGGGCAATTCGGTTTTTCAACCGTCTTGCCCTTTTTTGTCCCTTTCGGACGGCTGGGCAGCAAAATAAAATCAGAAAGGAAACAAAGCTATGACACATGAAAACTGGAACGGATTTATAGGCGGCGCGTGGCAGGAAGAAATCAACGTGCGCGACTTTATCCAGAAAAATTATAAGGAATATACCGGAGATTCGGATTTCCTCGCAGGAGCTACCGAGAGAACGAAGACTCTTATGGCGAAGGTTGAGGAGCTCTTCAGGGCCGAGGCTAAGGCAGGGGGGGTGCTCTCTATAGACACCAGCACTGCGACCTCTCTTCTTAACTATGCGCCCGGTTACGTTGATAAAGAAAACGAGCTTATCGTAGGTCTTCAGACCTCAAAGCCGCTTGAGAGAGGCGTTAACCCCTTTGGCGGCATGAGAATGGCAAGGCAGGCGTGCGAGGCTTACGGATATAAGGTGAGCGATACGGTCGAGGAGGAGTTCAAGTACAGAACCACTCATAACGACGGTGTTTTCCGCATTTATACCGACGAGATGAGAGCGGCGCGTAAGTGCCACGTTATAACCGGGCTTCCCGACGCTTACGGCAGAGGAAGAATTATAGGCGACTACAGAAGAGTTGCGCTCTACGGCGTGGACAAGCTTATAGAAGAAAAGAAGAAGGACAAGGCTAATCTCGGTCAGTCTAACTTTGATATAGAAACGGCAAAGCTCACCGAGGAGCTTTATAGACAGATTACCTTCCTTGGATACCTTAAGGATATGGCAAAGCTCTACGGCTACGACATTTCAGCGCCCGCAAAGAATGCGCGCGAGGCTATTCAGTGGACCTACTTTGCATATCTTGGAGCTATCAAGGAGCAAAACGGAGCGGCTATGTCGCTCGGAAGAGTCTCAACCTTCCTTGATATATATATCGAGAGAGACCTTATGAACGGCACTCTCACCGAGAAGGAAGCGCAGGAGCTTATGGACGACTTCGTAATTAAGCTCAGACTTGCAAGACACTTAAGAACCCCCGAATATAACGAGCTCTTCGGCGGTGACCCTATGTGGATTACCGAGGCGCTCGGCGGTATGGGTGAGGACGGAAGAACTCTCGTTACCAAAAACACCTTCCGTATGCTCAACACCCTCTACACGCTTGGCCCATCTCCCGAGCCTAACCTCACTGTTCTCTGGTCTACCGCGCTTCCCGACGGTTTCAAGAAGTTCTGCGCAAAGGTAAGCGCGGACACCGACTCTATTCAGTACGAGAGCGACGACCTTATGAGAGTAGATTACGGCGACGATTACGCTATCGCCTGCTGCGTTTCGGCTATGAAGGTCGGAAAGCAAATGCAGTTCTTCGGAGCTAGATGCAACCTTGCAAAGCTCCTCCTTATCGCTATAAACGGAGGCTACGATACCACCAGCGGTATGCATATCGGTCCTCAGATGCCTGTGCTCGAGGGTGAAACGCTCGACTACGGAGCGCTTATGTCACGCTTTGACGTTTATATCGCTTGGCTCTCCCGTCTTTACGTAAATACAATGAACGTAATTCACTACGTTCACGATAAATACGCTTACGAAAAGGTGCAGATGGCTCTTCACGACACTCGCGTCGGAAGATTTATGGCGTTCGGAATTGCAGGTCTCTCGGTCGTTGCCGACTCGCTCAGCGCTATTAAGTACGCGGCAGTAAAACCTATCAAGGACGAAAACGGATATATTGTAGATTTCACACGCGAGGGCTCATTCCCCAAGTTCGGTAACGACGACGACAGAGTTGACCTCATCGCAAAGGAGCTTACTCACAAGGTTATCAGCGAGCTTCGTAAAACTCCCACCTACCGCGACGCTATCCACACTCTTTCCGTTCTTACCATAACCTCTAACGTTATGTACGGAAAGAATACGGGCGCAACTCCCGACGGAAGAGGCGCGGGCGAGGCATTCGCTCCCGGAGCTAACCCGATGCACAACAGAGAGGAAAACGGCGCGCTCGCTTCCCTCAACTCTATCGCAAAGCTCTCATACGACGATTGCCGCGACGGAATTTCAAACACCTTCTCGATAACTCCCGAGGCTCTCGGAAAGACTCCCGAGGCAAGAATTCCGAACCTCGTTTCTATCCTTGACGGATACTTTGCAAAGGGCGCTCACCATATAAACGTAAACGTTCTTAACAGAGAAACGCTTATAAAGGCGTACGAAAATCCCGACCTCTACCCCAACCTTACCATAAGAGTTTCGGGCTATGCGGTTAACTTCCACAAGCTCTCACGCGAGCAGCAGAGAGAGGTTATCAGCCGTACATTCCACGAGAGCGTATGATAGGAAAAGTACACTCATTTCAGTCGCTCGGCGCAGTTGACGGTCCCGGCATAAGATTTGTAGTATTTCTTCAAGGCTGCAACCTCAGATGCGGCTGCTGTCACAATCCCGATACTCAGGACTTTCATGGCGGTGAAGAATACACCGCCGTGGAAATAGTCGAAAAGGCAAAGAGATATAAGGAATATTTCGGAGAAGAGGGCGGTATAACCCTCTCGGGCGGTGAGCCAATACTCCAGGCGGATTTTGCAAGAGAGATTTTCACTCTCTCTCATAAGGCAGGGATAAACACCTGCCTTGATACCTCAGGCTCAGTCATAAACGATAATGTAAAGGCTCTCCTCTCTGAATGCAACAGAGTGCTTCTCGATATTAAATACACAAGCGACGAGGACTACAAAAAATACGTTGGCTGCTCTCTTCATACCCCTCTGAAATTTCTCGACACACTCGAAGAGATGGGGATAAAAACGACGCTCAGACAGGTTATAATCCCCACTCTTAACGACACAAAGGAAAATATACAAAGGCTCAAGGAAATTGCAAAAGCGCATAAATGCGTAGACTCAGTCGAGCTTCTGCCCTTTAAAAAGGTATGTGAGGTTAAATATAAGGATATGGGAATTCCCTTTCCTTTCACCTCCATTCCCGAGCCGACAAAAGAAAAGATGGAAGAGCTGAATGCTCTTCTGAGGTGAAAATGAACTATACGGTAATAAAAATTGAGGGCGAATACGCCACCATAAAAAACGACGAGGGCGAAGAGCTCTTCATAGCTATGGCACTCCTCCCTCTCGGCGTTGACATTGGAACAAAGCTCAGATACGAGTTCCCCGATTTTACAGTTATTGAACAAGCATAATATAAAAGGCTGCGATTTCAAAAATCGCAGCCTTTTTCTTTGGTTTTGACTAGTTTTATTTACACAAATCAAGCTTTACTGATGTATGTAGAGTCTCAACTGACTTGCATACGAACCGGTATAAACCCTCAATACATATGACGTGCCTGAATAAAGGTAAGACGTTTCATACTTCTTATCATACGAAGTATAGCTGCTGTAGCTAGTGTAAAATGAAGCACTGCTTGAACCATAACGTTCCTTAAGAGAAGTAATCGACGCATCATCAATCTCTATATAATAAGTGCCGCTGGAATAAGGAGTGAATACGAACTCATAATATTCTTCCGAGTCAACATAATAGCTATACGTCGATCCGGTGGAAACATAATAGGTGTCATTATCATCACCATAGCTATCTCCCTCATCAACGAGAATAACTATTCCAAAGATGATACACAAAAGAGAGGCTAAAAGCGAAAGTACAAGTATTATTGCGCCGGCTTTGGTAAGACCGGTGTTCTTTACATTAGTATCTGTTGTCATAATCATTCCTCCTGTGAAGCGACGACAGACTCGGACTGCGAGCTATCTTCATTAAAAATAGGTGTTATGGAAGGTTCTACCTTAATTGTCGCAAAACGTTCGGTGTTAAATGCAGCAATCAAACCAAGAATAAGTATGGAAATGCCGAGCACAATAAGTCCTGCTCCTGCGTTCACGCAAAGGATTATAATGGAGAGTATTGCAGCAAAAACAGATGTCCAAACAAAGTTTCTTCTGAATATATTTGGCTTTGTGGGAATGTCCGGTATAATATCCTCGGGCTTGAAGACGGTGGAATCTGCATGAAGTGTCTTTTGATCAATATCGATAGTGCGATCTACCTCATCGTCAAAATCGAGTCCGGTCTTGATAAGGTAACGCTTAAGAGCGAGATCCTTCTCATACTCAGTAAGAGTAACCTCTGCGTTAGGATACTTATTGTGAATAGCAAGCTTTGCCTCATAGCTTTCAAGTGAAAGCTTTGCAAATTCAGAATCAGCCTCAACGTCTGCTCTGCGCTGACGGATCTTGAACGCCTGATCCTCTATTTTGTTCTGTATATCCTTCGGAATTGCAATATTCTTTATAACGAAATCAGATACTGAAATACCAAAGGGCTTAAATACCTCTGAAATGTACTTCGTAAATTCGTTCTCAAGATCATTAAGAGACGTGCAAAGAGTATAATATCCTATCTGCTTTTCGGTAATATACGAATTAAGGTAAGACTTATACTGATTTGCTACAATATCTGAAATTACGCCCTTTATTTTCTCCTCGCCAAGCTGAGTCACGTGAGTATCAAGCTTATCAATAAGAGCCACAGCATCATCAAGCTTAAGGGTGAGTATAACGTTGGATCTTAAAGATACGGGAACTTGAAGCTCCTTGTCGAGATAATAAAGCTCGTCTGCCTCTGTAGAAAGGTATGAAATCATAAAGACAACCTTATTGTCAAGGCTCTTACGAACGAGTATGGTCTGGGAAGATTTGTCAGAAGAGTTATTCAATCTATCAAAAAGATAAATCTGAGCAAGCTCGTTTGTATACTGTTCCCTTTTTAAGTGAACGAAGTATTCAGGTTTTTTGTTTATTGCAAGGGTAAAGAAATGGGCTTCATTTACCTTTAACACCTTCGTTAAAATAGCAGGTCTTTCCTCAAGCGCTTGTAAAAAAGCTGCCCTCTGATTTGCTTTTGCCAAATTTAAAGCATTAACGTCCAAAACGCCTTGTACAAGATCGACCACAATAGTTTCTATCGGCTTATCATCTAATCCTCTTGCCATTATTTTACTCCCTTCAAATAATTACTGCACATTTTACAAAGTGCAGTTTTTTGTGAATTTGCATGACCGCAAACGTCACAGATTATAAATTTTTCTTCTTTTTCCTGCGTAAGAACAAGTGTATTCGCAATAGGATTGTTCTCTGTTGCAGGAGAATTTGTTTCTTTGATCATTTTGCTCCTCCCAAAAATCAAAATGTCCTTAGCTTTTGATAAAAGCTATGTAAAAATTATACACCTTGTGTCAAATATTGTCAACACTTTCGTGAATTTATGTTCATTTTTTATTCACAATAAAATTTATGTTTTTTTGGTAATAAACCACAAAAAGCCGTGTTTTATCTCGAAAACACGGCTTTTTGTTATGTTTAATTTGCTTTTTAAGAAGTTTTATTTTACAATTAAAGCACCTTTACTACATATGCGGCGATGGTCTTTACAAATTCAACGAATCTGTCGCACTCGATGTATTCGTTAGGCTGGTGAGCTCCGCCGGGAAGGCTGAAATCTCTGCCGCCGCCGTAAGCGAATGCGCACTTGCCACCGAACTTTCCGATAACAGAGAGGTCGGAGAGACAAGAGCCGCAAACTACGGGGCGCTTGCCGAGAGCCTCGTTCATAGCGTCCGAGAAGTCAAGGATAGCATCGGATTTGGGGTCACAGTGAGTGTAGTGGAAGAATCTCGTGTGAGGAACGAACTTGTCACCGATAATACCGAGGGGAAGAAGCTTCTCTGCCATAACCTTCTCAAGCTCTTCAAATTCAGCGTAAATCTCTTCCTTGGTCTTGTCGGTGTAGTAGGTAAAGAGAAGCTCGCCGCGTCCGAGGTCCATTCCCTTGTCGCCTGCCTTTATTCCCATATAGCGAAGGCTGGTCTTGGGGATTCTCGTACCCTTATAGTAGGGGTTTGCCTCAAGCTCCTCTTCTCTTCTCTTGGCAAAGGTCTTCATAACCTCAAGAGCTACGGGAATGCCCGCCGCAACTACGCCTGCGCTGTCAACGGTATCTTTTGTATGGAAGAAATACTTTGCCTCCTGACCGCCCGAAGCGCAGTTCCATATCTGCTCCTGTCTGCCGTCCATATTAACGACTCTGTTCGCAGGGAATCTGAGCGCCGATGCGAGAGCACCGTGAGATCCTCCGTACTCTTCGTCACAGTATGCTGAGAAGAGAAGATTTCTCTTAGGCTCAAAGCCTTCTTCCTTAAGAAGCTTTATGATAAAGAGGGCGGTTGCAAGAGCGTACTTATCGTCACACGCTCCTCTTCCCCATATCTTTCCGTCGGAAATCTCACCCGAGAGGGGGTCTTTATTCCAGTTTTTAAGGTCGCCTATCGGAACGGTGTCGAGGTGTCCCATAAGCATAAGCTCGTCTATATCCTCTTTTCCCTTCCAGCGCGCAGTTACGTTAGGCCTGTTCTCGAGTGCTCTGCCGGGAACGTAGTCGGGGTGATTTTCAAATCCCTCAAGGCTCAGAGGAGTGTAAACCTCGCTCTCAAGTCCAAGGTCAAGACAGAGCTTATTTACGTGCTCGGCAAGTTCCTTTTCATTTCCGTGGGTCATAAAGTTTTCGGAATTGATTTTTACAAGTGAGGAAAGAAGCTCGAAAAGCTCTTCCTTTCTCTCTTCGATAAGCTGACAAATTCTTTTGATTTCCATTTTTATAGATTCTCCTTGATAAATCTTTCTATTTCAACAAGCTTTCTGTCAAGAAGCGACATCCAGCTTTCAGTTTCAATAAACGGATTCTTTCCCTTGCCGATAAACGCGACCTTCTCGAAGTGATTTGCATTTCCCAAGTGGTTGCCGAGGTGAACCTCAACCTTTTCATTCATAAGGCGCTTGACCGAATTTCTGAAATCCTCCCTGAGAGAATGCGGAAGCCCGTATTTGTCAAGATATTCAATATGCATTGAATTTCCGCCAGTACCTCCAAACATTCCTGCTCTGTAAGTCTTACCATCGTCGGTTACGTCGAAAAATATCGAGAGAGTTCCCTGCGTGTGACCGGGTGTTAAGAGGAAATAAAATTCCTTGTTACCGATTTTTATTTTGTCGCCGTCCGAAATTAAAACGTCAGGCTCAAACGCGCCCTCATATTTCATTTTATACTCGTTGGTCCACTGAAGCTCGTTTCTTCCCGCGGCGCTGTCTGCGTCGGGCTTACCTATGTAAGTCTTAGCTTCTGTCAGTTCAAGAATAGCTTTGGTGCAGCCAAAATGGTCAATATGACCATGAGAATGTAAAATATGCTTTACATCCGAGAGCTTATAACCTATTTTTTCAAGGTTTTCAAGCAAAAAGTCAAGGTCAGAAGGCATTGCGGTATCAAGGAGCGCTACCTCGCTTCCGCAGTCGATAACCCAGCACGGATGACCACTCGTGCCTATATGATAAAGTCCGTCTGCATACTTTACCGGATCTATGTATTTGGTTTTATCTCTTACTGTTTCCATATTAACCTCCATTTTTTACATATGGCTTTTTGCCGTTTGGAAGACCGCACACATATCCGCCGGCAGTCTTTTGCTTATGCTCGTTCTTTGCGCTTTCAATGAGCGCTGGATTATCAAAAAGTCTCATTATTGTTCCCGCAACAGCCTTGCCCGCATATAACGTAGCGCGCTTAGCGTAAGAGCTCTTGCCCTGTGCCTCAGACTGCCATGAGTGACCGGGTGTACCGACTACCCACGTACCTATATGCATCTGCACTGTGGGGGCGCACCAGCTCACGTCAGCGGTATCGGTAGAGCCTCCGTGCGCCACGGGGGGCGCGGGAGTAAGAACTCTGTCGGCATAGGGCGCTGACGCCTTCTGAGACGCCGAAAGCGTCATAGTTTCTCTGAGTGCCTCTGCAAAACGAATTTCCTCTTCGGTGGGAATAGGAAATTCTATATCCCTCATAGCCTCGTCGGCTGTTTTTTGAAGTGTAGGAATAGTTACAAGACTTGCATATGAGGAAACAATACTTGATTTAACCTTTGTTTCGGTCATCAGAGCAGCCCCCTCAGCTATTTTATCAACACGCCTTTTAAGATCGGCAAGACTTGTCGATTCACTGTCGCGTATCATATATCTCACCTTTGCATACGCCTGTACTATATTGGGAGCATCTCCTCCCGCATCAAGTATAGCGTAATGAACTCTGGCGGTAAGAGGCATATGTTCTCTTAAGAAATTCGCTCCGAGATTCATAAGCTCTACGGCATCAAGCGCGCTTCTGCCCTTATCGGGGGCAGCGCCTGCGTGAGAGGCGATACCTTCAAATTCGTAATCAATTACAAAGCTTGCGAGCGCAGGACGCGTACGCACCATATACATACTCTCGGGGTGCCAGCTGACTATGGCGTCAATTCCCGAAAATACTCCGTCGCGCGCCATATAGACCTTTCCCGCACCGCTCTCTTCTCCGGGACAGCCGAAGAGAGTAATTTTTCCCTCTCCTCTCTCCTCTATAAAGCTTTTCACGGCAAGAGCCGCCGCAACAGAGCCGCCCGCAAAAAGATTGTGACCGCAGGAATGGTTCTTATCCTTGTTTTCTATCGGTGACTTTTCGGCAAGGTCTGCCTTCTGGCTCTCTCCCGAAAGTCCGTCATATTCCGCAAGTATTCCAAGGCTCGGCTTGCCGCTACCGAAACTGGCCGTAAATGCAGTAGGTATTCCCGCTATGCCGCGGGTAATCTCAAAGCCGCACTTCTCTAAAAATGAGCAGATTGTATCCGCAGCACAGTATTCCTCAAACGAGGTTTCGGGATTGTCCCATAGAGTATCCGATATATTGCAAATCTCACCCGCTGCCTCATCGATAACCTTCAGATGCGTTTCGTACATTTAATTATTCTCCTCAGCTTCGATTTTTGCGTTAGCCTTTCTGTCCTTAAGATACCAAGGCAGATAAGAAAGGAAAAACAGTAGGGTAACAACCGCCGCCATAACGAGAAGCCTTACGGCAAAATTAGGCGGAAGTATATCAAGAATAGACGGTGTATCCTCGGGGCGCGCCATAAAGAGATAGTTTGCGCCGGGTCCGATAACTCTGTTTGCCACGAATGCTATAACAGCAAGAACAAATAGCGCTATATACGATTTTACAGCCGATTTTATTGTCGGGCGCATTTTATGTACGAAAATCATATAGAATACGCCTATGTATCCCATAGTATGCTCAAGCCAGAACTGATAGTATCTGAATCTGCTAGGACCTGTATAGGTAATTACTGTTGGTGTCAGAAGAGCAAAAATCGTTCCCGCAAAGAGCCAGAAATAGACTATATCAAAGAGTGTCTGCGATTTTCCGATAATCATATAGCTTGCAAATATTATTCCCCAGCCGCATACCGTGATAGGAAGATGGTCAACGGGGTTAGGGTTAAGCGAGGTTATTCCTACAAGACGCCAATAATACGACATCTCGGAGATTATCATAATAAACGCCATAGCGTAACGGAGCTTTTCGTCGCCCTTCCACGCTCTGAGACTATTACGGTAACGATAAATTAAATATATGATAGCTGCCGCAACTATTATGGGAAGAAAATGCGAGAAACCAAAGCTTTTAAATTCTTCCGTTTCACCTTTACCAAAAAAATAATTAAAAAAGTTTTTCATTATACTTTCTCCCAGAACTTAAAGGTCGTATTCTTTCTTAAGAGCGCCCTCGGGAAGCTCTCTTCCTGTAACGCGAAGGAAGACTTCTTTTAAATCCATCATAAGCTGTGCTCTTCCCTCTTCGGAAAGCTCCTCGTAAAGCTTATCGACAGGAAGAACGCGAAGAGGAGTATTCTCGTCCTCGACCATTTTGATAATTGAGATTGTTGTCTTCTGTATCTTCTTTCCGTCTAAATAGAGATGAGCAACAAGTCCGTACTCCGCAAGAGATTCGGGAATCTGATAGAACGTGCAGGGGGACATTGTAACGTTACCCATAGAATAGAAGCAGGGATTTCCGTTTATGTACTCTGCCTTCTGAGTGGTATGTGAATGAGCCGCAAGTATTGCGTCAAAGCCTATCTTAGCGCATCTGTTCAAGAACGTGTGGCTGTAGTTGCCGGGTGTGGTATTGAACTGACCGCCTAAGTGTGGGTAGAAGAGAACGATGTCCGCTCCATTTTCCTTAGCAGTCTTGTAGTCAGCCTCAATCTTGCCCGCAAACTTCTCTATTTCCACCAGAGTTTCGGGCGGAACAAGGTCATCTATAGCTCCGATAGTGATTCCCATAGCCTTTCTGAGAAGTATGGTTTCTTCCCAGAGAAGAGTTCTGCCGGTAAGCTCCTGAACGTAATCGAGGGTTGTATAGTAATTCTCCGGAAGTCTTGGGTACGTAGGCGCAGCCCCCTTGAGAGGACGGCTGTTATTTACGCAAACTGCAGTATCGCCCTCGGGAAGATCGGGGGTAATTCCGTAGTTAGTGCTATGCGCGTATGCGATAAGAGCAACCTTTGTATCACCTATCTCAAAATAGTGGTTTCTGTCACCCGAAAAACCCTTTGTATACGTACCTGTATGGTCAAGTCCAATACGGTCAAGAGTAGCAAGGGTTCTCTCAAGTCCTGCAAACCCTCTGTCAAGACAGTGGTTATTAGCAGTAGAAACTACGTCCACGCCAATCTTCTTCACTGCCTCGGCAACGCTGTCGGGAGCATTGAAGCTTACTATTCTGTTAGTGTACTCAGCTTCTTCGCCTGCAAGAGGTGTCTCGAGATTTCCGATTACGTAATCGGATTTATCAAAAAGGTATTCAAGCGCTTTGAGAGGGGTGTAAAAATCGTATTCATCGCCCTTCTTTACCTGAGCCAGAAATGGCGGCTCGACCATAATGTCGCCTATAACGGTAATTTTCTTCATAGCAAACTCCCAATGCACAAAAATTTTATTATAAAGATATTATATAACAAATAAGTGTCAATATCAAGAGAATTACAAAAATAACACCTATATTTTTAAGGGACTGAGTCATTACGAATTAACCGAAAGCCTAAGAAAAAGAGAAAAAAAGCGGCATAAATCAATGAAAAAGCAAATTCTTAATGGCTCAGGACCTAGGAGCAAAGGGATTTAGAGCGAAAAATT
This sequence comes from Eubacteriales bacterium, assembly GCA_045646755.1. Lineage (GTDB taxonomy): Bacteria > Bacillota > Clostridia > Oscillospirales > CAG-272 > UBA1740. Next base: position 11,567 of record JAZRLJ010000193.1, read on the forward strand.
TCGGCTGAGGAGCGATAGGCATACAAGAGTACGTCGAGCGAGGAAACGGC
>JAZRLJ010000194.1:0-5818 GCA_045646755.1 Eubacteriales bacterium
CTCGCTTTCTTATTGCAAAGAATTAATATGTCCTCCCGCCCCTTCCTTTTTAATTATTTAATGCAATATACCATTCACAACTGTCAACCTTATGTGATAAAATAAAATAGCAAGTTATTGCATATTTAAAATATCGGAGAAAGTAACTATGAATTCTAAATTTAACGGTGGATTACTCGGTTATATCGGCACAGGACTTCTTATGTTCGTAATAATCGTATTTTCCTTAGGTCTCGCAACTCCTTGGGCTATTTGCATCGGAGCAAGATGGTATGCAAAGCACTCGACTATTGACGGTCGTCAGGTTATTTTTGACGGTACCGGCTGGCAGCTTTTCGGCAACTTTGTAAAGTGGTTCTTCCTTTCTATCATCACCCTCTTTATCTTCTCTCTTTGGATTCCTATCAAGATGGCAAAGTGGGTTGTAAAGCACATACACCTTGAGCCTGAAGAAGAACCTGCCCTCTCCCCTGCTCCCGTTCAGCAGCCTGCTCCTGCTCAGAGAGCGCTTACTCAGTGCCCCGATTGCGGACAGCTTGTTTCTTTGAAGGCTAGACAGTGCGTTCACTGTGGCGCTCCGCTCGTTGCTGCAGCTCCCGTAGCTCCCATAGCTCCTGCTGCTCCCATTGTTCCCGCTGCTCCTGTAGACACTTCTCTCACCATCAAGTTTGGTGAAGGCACTCGTATCAGCAACTCAAAGAAGTCAAAGATAAAGTACGTTGTTACTAACGACGCAACCAACGAGACCTTGGCAACCGCAGCGCACAACGAAACCGTTACCCTTAATATCAACAAGCCCACAACACTCCGTTGCCACTTAGGAAAGGGCATAAAGGATGCCGTTCTCGATTACGTACCTACCGAAGGCGCAAGCTATCGCGTAGTTTCGGTTGATAAATTCTTCGGCGCGCCACACCTTGAATTTCAAGCGCTTGAAAACCTTGACTAATAATCAATGTCTACATAAAGCTAATAAAAAGGCGCTTTCGCATTTAGAGACTACCGAATAAAAAACAGGGGTACTGTGAAAAAACACAGTACCCCTTTGATAATACAAAAAACAGAAAGGCAAAAGGCTATGATTTTTTTGCTTGTGAAAGAGTGTGAAATAAAGCTTATTAGCCGAAGTTTGTCGGAGCATTTTCAAAACGTTTTAAATAAGCACCGCGTCCCTTATGTACTCCGGCTCCAACGGTAAGCCTGAGGTTGACATTCGGGTAACGGTGTGTTATACTTAAAATATACGGTATTGCTTGACCTTATAATTTGTAGAAAGAAGGCGAATGCATAATGAATGCGGAAAAAAATTCTAAAAGCAGATTAGATAAAGCATATTCTATGCAGTTTCGCTTCCTTGCCACAGTTATATTTGCTATCTTTGCCATTACGATTTTCATCGGTGGAATAAGCATATACGAGGTCGATAAATACGTTCAGAAGCAATCCGAAGAATTTATAACCGTTACCTGCGAAAACGAAGGAACACAGATAAATGACATCTTCGGCGATATGGAAAAGTCGGTCACAATTATGGAAAGCTACATAATGCGATTTTTCACAAACGAAACGGACGTTAACGATCGCAATTTTCAGAAAACCGTAATTGACCGCGTAGACGCAATGTTCGTTGACGTCGCAAAGAACACAAGCGGCACAGTTGCATATTATTTCAGACTTGACCCCTCGATATCAAACAGTAAAGCGGGACTCTTTTACAGCAAAACTGCCGGCAGCGACGAATACGTCTCATTTGAGCCTACGGATTTATCTCTTTATGAAAAAGACGACGTCACGCACGTGGGCTGGTTCTGGCAGCCTTACGAGGCAGGAGAGCCTATCTGGATGACGCCCTACCACAACCAAAACAACGATATAATGATGATTTCCTACGTAGTACCGCTATACTGTGAAGAAAATTTCATTGGCGTTGTAGGTATGGATTTTGATTATATGCCTTTAGCGGAAAGAGTGCACGAAATCAAAATTTACGAGAACGGTTTTTCTCATCTGGAGCTTGACGGTGTTGCAATTCACGACGAGCACCACGAAGATACAGAAATCAACAAAGAAGATTATTTGCACGCATCGAAGGAGCTGACAAACGGAATGACGCTCGTCGTTTCTGCAAGCTATAACGATATTCGTCAGATAAGATACGACATTGCATTTAAAATTCTCTATACAGTACTTGTTCTTTCAGCGCTCTTCACCCTTGTGGCTGTCGTGATAGTTAAAAAGGTCGTTAACCCGCTGAAAAAATTGACCAGCGCGGCAGAAAAGCTCTCAAACGGAGATTACGATGCTGAAATAATACACAGCAATACCCACGAAATTAAGCTTTTAAGCACCGCATTTGAAAATATGAAAACTCGTCTGCGTGAACGCGAGGATCTTTTGAAGCACTCTGCAAACCACGATTCACTTACAGGACTTCGCAACACCACTGCATACACCGCTTGGGTGACAGACTTTAATAAGAAAATTAAAGAAGGTCAGGTCGATTTCGGTGTTGCCGTACTTGATATAAACGATCTCAAAAAAGCAAACGACGAATACGGCCACAAAGCAGGCGACGAGCTCATTTTGACCGCCTCTAAGGTTATTTCGGGCGTTTTCAAAAGAAGCCCTGTTTTCAGAATAGGCGGCGACGAATTCGTAGTAACTCTACAGAATAGTGATTTAAATAATTGCGAAAATCTGTTTTCGGAGTTTTACTCAATCTGCAAAACGACATTTGCAAACGGAAAAACGAAAATCCCGCTTAAAATTGCTCTCGGATTTGCCAGATTTGATTCGAGCAGGGATTTGTGCTTTGAGGACGCATTCAAGCGCGCAGATGACGTTATGTATGAAAATAAGAGAAAAGAAAAAGCAATTTGCGTTTGATTTTAGAAAACGGCAGGAGCATTTTCAAAACGGTGCTTCCGAAAAGTCTGCCTTTACTACGTCTCAAGCTCAAAAGACGTAGCGAACATAGAAGGAGAACTTTCTCCGGCAAACAAAATCTAAAGAAATATAATCTTTATTCAAGTATAACCAAGCTAATTAAACCGTATATTTATACTAAAAAAGCCGAGAGCGAAAAGACCTCGGCTTTTTCTTTTTATTTCGAGCGTTATAAATAACTATTTAATTCTTATCAGCGATTCTCTAATATTAACCTCGACGGGAACGACTATTTTTTTCCTTTGTTTGTAGTGATTATTGTTAATTTTCGCAAACATAAGTTCACAAATTTCCTTGCACGACTCCTCGTATCCAACGTGGATAGAACTGAGCGGAATGTCGAAATACTCCGTCGAAGAAATGTCGTCCATTCCGACAAATGAGATGTCCTCGGGAATTTTATAGCCTGCTTTTCTTGCATATTTTATAGCGCCGTAGGCAATCTGATCGTATGCCGCCACGATGACGCTCGGCCGACTGCCTCTCTCTAAAATTTCGCGCATACAGTCCTCGCCTGCCTCGGCAAATCGCTTGTCTGAGGAATATATATTTTCCTTGCGAACAGCAAGTCCGACTCTCCTCATAGCCTTTATAAATCTTACGGACTTTCCGCCGGTCAACCGTTCCCCGATAAAACCTACGCTTGTGTGTCCGTATTCCTTTATCGTTTCTGCAAGTCTTACCATAGCTACGGTTAAATCAATACCGACAAGGTCGGCATTTGCTACCTGCGAGCCGCTTCCATCGAATATAATAAGAGGAATTTTGTCGGGATTCTTGATCGTTCTGCCTGAGCCCCAGAGAAGAATACCGTCAACCTTCAATCCGTACGCAAGCTCACGAAAAAGTCTTTCTTCTCTCTCCGTGTCAAAACGGGTACACGCCACTATCGTATCAGCGCCCATTCTGTTAAATTCCCTCTCGAAAACACCTGCGTAAATTCCATAGCACTCGCTGTCAATCTCGGGTATCATAAGAGCTATAAGAGGCTGCTTTCTCGGAGCCTTGTAGTACTTATCAAAGCAACCGACATCCTTTGCTATCCGAAATATACGCTCCTTGGTTTCCTCACCTATCTCACGGCTTCCCGAAAATGCCTTTGATACCGTCGCAACCGAAGTTCCCGCCATTTCCGCTATCTTGGTTAGAGTCATATTCATACCTCTACTGCGTTTTTTTCATTGTATCACAGTCAAAAAGTATTTTCAACAGATTTACGAAAATTTTTCGTAAATAAACCTATTGCTCTCCCTATTTATCCGTGCTAGAATATGCGTGAAAGTAATAAAAAACTCGGAGGACTACTGCCATAGATACCAAGAAAAATGAAAAAATTACGAGAATTGCCTTTGTAATTTGCGAAACGTTTGAATATTTTATATCCCTTTTCGTTACGGGAACAATGCTCGGATATCTGCTCGACACAGTCGGATTTTCTGACTCCCTGCAGGGAATACTCGGCACGGTTGCGACCTTTGCCTGCGGAGCGCAGCTTTTCGCCCTCTTTATGTCCGGCAAACGCGTTAAGAGTATGTGCGCTATAGGAAACACTATAAACCAAGCGTGCTTCGTAATACTCTATCTGTTCCCCCTTGTTTCTATGTCGCCGAGGCTGAGAACGGCACTTCTTGTCATACTCCTCATTACAGGTCACATAATCAACAACGCCGTCCGCCCATCAAAGCTCACGATGTATATGGACTCCGTGCCCACGGGAACGCGCGGCAGCTTTACCGCTGTCAAGGAAATGATTTCTCTTGCGGGCGGAATTGCGGTTTCTCTTATAATGGGAAGAATTGCCGACATATTCCGTGACGCAGACGGTCTGCCCACCAAGGAATACTACGTTATCTGCGCGATAGCTCTCGTGCTTATGACTCTCATACATACCGGCTCGGTAGTAGTTGCAACCGAAAAGCCGATTAAAGACGCAGAAAAAGTGCCTCTCAAGGACACGATAAAAAGAATTGCAAGGAACAAAAACTTTATAAAGGTTGTAATCGTTGGACTTATCTGGCACGCGGCATCGGCCTTCTCAATTTCGTTCTTTGCCTCATATCTACGCGAGGAGCTGGCATTTACGTTTACGGTTATTGCTCTCCTTACTACTGTCAGCTCGGTAGCAAGAATTCTTGCTTCACCAGTGCTTGGAAGAATTGCCGATAAGCACTCCTTTGCGACCTCAATGACTGTTGCATTCATACTTGCAGGACTCGGATTTCTCGCTATGGTATTCACCGCTCCCGAAACCAAGTGGCTCTATATTGTCTACGCCTGTTTTTACGGCTTCGCTATGGCGGGTATCAACATCGGAGTTATCAACTTCGTATACGACTACGTTGAGCATCAAGACAGAGCAACGGCGATGGGCGTCAACAGTGCTCTGGGCGGAATACTCTCCTTCTTCGTAGCGCTCCTCTCAGGAGCTATCATGTCGAAAGTTCAAAAAAATGGTGGCTTCCGCCTTTTCGGAGCTAACCTCTATGCGCAGCAGCTTCTCTCTATTCTCTCCTGTATTGCGGTAGTAATTCTCATAATTTATATGAGAAAAGTTATCGCTCCACTTAAGAGGGTCGAGGAGATTGAAAACGCTTGTGCAGAAGAAAAGATAGCGAAATAATAACTTTAGTTTGCAATTTTAGGTAAAAATACATTTCTCAGGAGGAAAGCAACATGCTCAAAACAAAAACACTTAGCTTTAACCTTGAAAACAAAGCAGGTGGCGGGCTATGAAATACGGAAACCGAAAAGCTGTCGTTGACGGCATAGAATTTGACAGCAAAAAAGAAGCGCGGCGTTATTGCGAATTAAAGCTGCTGCTGCAGGCGGGGCAAATATCCGACCTTGATTTGCAGACAGAATTTGAATTGAT
>JAZRLJ010000195.1:0-2678 GCA_045646755.1 Eubacteriales bacterium
CCTCACAGCAAGCGACCGACCTGGTAACCTTAAGGTTGCAAATATCACATACGTTTGATTTCTGACCGTTTTCGGTGGTTGTTGCGGGGATAGATACAGTCCACGCGCCGGAAAACTCGTGTACATGCTTTGCGATAGGACTTTCAACCCTTTCCTCGCATTCGTCACAAACGTTTGATTTTATTCCATCCGCATCTGCAATTGGATCGGTTACGATAGTCCATTCTCCCGAGAAGGTATGCTCGTGCTCCTTGCCTCCAAGCCACTCGGGCATTGAGCAGGACACGAGAACCAAAAGAGAAAGAAAAATCATCGCAACAGAGAAAAGCAGCTTTGCTTTGTTTTTCATTACAACAGTAACCTCACATTATTATATAATATTATGCCGTAGGCAATGTGTATTATAGCACACGAAAAAGTACAAGTCAATGTGCTAAATACATAATTGTGAATGTTAAACAATCAAGTTTGTATACATTGCATACAATGGCAAAAAACAGACAAAAGGTTGCCTGGAATAAGGCAACCTTTTACAGTTATTTTTGTGAAGATTTTAAATATCCATATCTGTTTTTGAACGCATAAATGCAAATTAAAGTTGTCAAAATTGCCAACATTTCAGCCGTAAGCATAGAATACCAAATTCCGTCCATACCGAATATAACGGGCATTATTATGACTCCTGCTGCCTGATAAACCAGCGTTCTCATAAAGGAAACAAACGCCGAAACCGGACCGTTGTTCAGGGCGGTAAAGAAGGATGAGCCGAATATTGCAAATCCGGAGCAAACAAAGGAGAGAGCAAATATTCTCAGTCCCTTAGAAGTAATATCCATAAGTGCCTTGTCATAGCTTACGAAGATAGAAGCGAGCGGGGTTGAAAAGGCAAATGCCAGAGCGCTGATGAACGCGCCGAATGACAGAGTGATGGCGGCGCTCTTTATAAGGAGGTTTCTCAGCTCCGACCGGTTAGCTGCTCCGTAGTGGTAGCCTATAATGGGAGCAGAGCTTACCGAGTAGCCTATGAACATTGCCACAAATGTAAAGGAGAGATACATAATGACTCCGTATGCGGCAATTCCGTTTTCTCCTGCGAATCTCATTAGCTGGTAGTTATAGAGAATTGTTACGATAGATGACGAGATGCTGTTCATGAGCTCCGAGGAGCCGTTTGTTATAGCACGAACGAGGGCTTTGCCGTAGAATGAGGTGGTGGAGAGCGATATAACGGAGAAACTTTTTTTTGAAAAGAAGATGAGAGGCAGAGTGCCTCCGATTATCTGGCTTATTGATGTTGCAAGAGCCGCGCCCTCAAGTTCCATATCGAATACTGCGATGAACAGAGCGTCGAGAATCATATTTGCAATTCCCGCAAACAGGGTTACAAGAAGACCTTTCTTTGGCTTTTCGGCAACAACAAAGAAGCTTTGAAACAAATTTTGGAGCATAAATGCAGGCATTGCGGCAATGACTATTCTTCCGTATTTCACACAGCATTCAAGAAGCTCGCCCTCTGCTCCGAGAAGTCTTGACAGAGGTCTTAAAAATGCGATTCCTAAACCTGCAAGAACAAAACCCATAATAACGGTGAAATATACGAACAGTGAGAAGTATCTTCTTGCAAGCTCTTGGTTTCCCTCGCCCAGCGTCTTTGAAACAATAGCGGTTCCGCCCGCGCCCATCATAAAGCCGAGGGCACCGATTATCATCAGTATCGGCATTATCAGATTTATTGCGGCGAACGGTGTTGTTCCTACAAAATTGGATACAAACAATCCGTCTACTATGCCGTAAATTGAAGTGAATACCATCATCACGACAGAAGGCAGAGCAAATCTCAGAAGCCTTCGGTATGTAAAGTGGTCAGATAACTGTATTTTCATTTTCTTTCCTTATATTATATATAGATTCCATTAAAAAGGCTCGGAGATCTATCCCCGAGCCAAACCGAAAGAGAAGTTATTCCTCTTCTTCCATTTCCTCGTTTTCAGCAGCTTCGTCAAGCTCGTCGTTAAATTTCTTTGCGGCATTTGCATTGACGTAATAGGAGTCGCCAGCTTCACTTACAAAGCTGTATTCTTCATCAGATGAGTCATAGAGGTGACCTCGTATATCGAGTTTCTTGCCCGCCTTACATATAAGCTCGAGAAATTCGTCGGTGTCGAATTCGTCAACCTCAATGCCGAGGTCGTCATTTGTGAGAGTAAATTCCGTGTTATCGTAGTCCTCGGAGTCGTTATATCCGTCTGCATAGCAGATGTAATCGGACGGAATCTCAAAGAAGTCGTCGAGTTCGCCGGATTTTAAAAATTTTACCATCTTTTTAAGCTCGGATTTTTCTCCGTAAAAGCTTATGTCAAAATAAATCTCTTCGTATAAAGTCATGATAGGCACTCCTTACCCAAATTGCGAAATAGAGTATAACACACATAAGTAGTTTTGTCAATATGTGTTTTTACAGATACTATATGCTATGCATACCGGTATTTTTTGACATAAGAAAAAATCTTAAAAAATCCCCAAAAAATTTCAAAAAGGGTATTGACAAACTTGAAAATATGAGGTATAATAGTCAAGCGCCTCGACGAGAGGTGGCAATTTGATCATTGAAAATTGAACAACATGAAATTTCGAGCACTGAAAAGTGCGAAAGATCTCGTTAAAACACTTTGAAAAAA
>JAZRLJ010000196.1:0-8227 GCA_045646755.1 Eubacteriales bacterium
CGGAGCTAAGGTAGGTATGGGTACTTACGGTCTTTCTATGGGAAGCTCAAACAATATAACCTTCAGAAACTGTACACAGTCTAACTTCTTTGACGATGACGGTGTAACTCCCAGAAAGGGCGTTTGGGGTATTCAGGGCTCCAATAAGTCTAAGAATCTCACCTATGAAAATTGTCTTCTCTCCCGTTTTGATGCTCATGCAGGTGTCAGAAACGCAACTATCGTAAACTCCTCCGTCCAGCACTTCAGAATTATCGGAGGCGGTACTATAAGAGTTGAAAACAGCCACGTTTATTCTAACCTTCTCTTCGGTCTTCGCGAGGACTACGGCTCAACCTGGAGAGGCGACGTTATAGTTAAGGATGTCGTTCTTCATAACACTGCCGAAAATCCTTCGTTTATGTACGCTCAGTGGTCTAACCACGATTTCGGATACCAGACCTATATTCCCGAAACTATTATTATCGATAACCTCAATATAGCGACCGGAAAAAGAATAAATATGTTTACCCCTCCCTTTGTTGAGCAGTCGAAGATTATTATTAACGACGAGATCGACGGAGTTCCAAACAAGAATAAGATGCACGCTCCCAAGAAGGTCATCGTAAGAAACAACAAGGCCGGCCTTGAGTTTATTCTCCCCGACTCTGATTTCTTCAAGGACACCGAATTTATATTTGAAGACTGAAAAGGAAACAACTATGGAACTTAAAAAGACCGTTTGCTACGAGGATTTCGGTGCTGTAGGCGATGGAAAAACCGATGACTTTGACGCTATGGCTAAAGCTCACGCCTACGCTAACGAGCATAAGCTTGACGTAGTTATCTCCGGAGAAAAGACTTATTATATAGGAAAAACAGACAAGGATAATCCAAAAGATCCGATAGTGATAAAAACAAACGTTGACTTTGGAGAGGCTACTATCATTATCGACGACTCTGAAATTGAGTGCGATATGCCCAAGGGCTGTACGTTCCGCGTTGACAGAGATACCGAGGTTAAGCTCTTTACTCCCGAAAACGATACTCCTAATAGAGCTATTGCGCGTATCAACGCCGAGGGCGGCTTCAAGGCTGATATAAAGAAATTTGACCTCGGTCTTGGTTATGACGCAATGCTTATGGTCATAAACGAAAATCACAAAAACTATATTCGTTACGGAGTTAACGCGGGCTCGGGAAGTCCGCAGAAGGAGCTTGTCAACATTGACGCAGAGGGTGTTATAGACCCCTCTACAGCATTCCTTCTTGACTACGATGCTGTTACACATATTTACGCTTTGCGTGAAGATGAGCCTATCACTATCAAGGGCGGAAAATTCGTACATATCGCCAACAGAACTCTTGAAAAATACTCATACTATAACAGAGGCTTCTTCTTTACTAGAGCAAGGGTCACAGTAACGGGTATGACGTATGAAATAGTGGGAGAGGGCGAGCACGGAAATCCTTATTCCGGATTCCTTACCTTCCACGAGTGCAGTAATATTCTCGTAGAAAACTGTACTCTTCAGGCGCATAAGACGTACTATAAAGTTAACGCCAATGGTACAGAGGTTGGAATGGGTACGTATGCTCTCAGTATGGGAAGTTCAAACAACCTCACGTTCAGAAACTGCGTTCAGTCCAACTTTTTTGAGGATGACGGCGTAACTCCCAGAAGCAGCGTATGGGGTATTCAGGGCTCAAATCTCTGCAAGAATATCACTTATCAGGACTCTCTCCTTTCTCGCTTTGACGCGCATCTCGGTTGCAGAAATGCAATAATCGTAAACTCTCACGTTCAGCATTTCAGAATTATCGGCGGCGGTGTCATTAAAATTGAAAACAGCCACGTTTACGGCTCTCTTCTCATCGGTCTGCGCGAGGATTACGGCTCAACCTGGAGAGGTGACGTAATAATTAAGGACGTTACTCTTCATAACGGAGAAAGAGGAGCAACTCTTCTCTACGCTCGTTGGGCAAATCACGATTTCGGCTACTCCACTTATATGCCCGAAAATATAATAGTAGATAATCTATCCATTACGGGCGGTGATACCGTAAGACTTGTTTCCCCTCCTTTCGTTGAACAGTCTAAAAGCATCGTCCTGGACGAGATAGACGGCGCGCCCAACAAAAACAAGATGGTAGCACCTAAGAAAATAATTATAAGAAACAATAAGGCAGGACTCAAATTTATCCTTCCGGAGTCCGATTTCTTTAAGGACACAGAGATAATTTTTGAGGATTAAAAGGAGTTTAGAGAAATGGAACTCAAGAAGACGGTTTGCTACGAGGATTTTGGCGCTGTAGGTGACGGAAAAACCGACGACTTTGACGCCATGGCGAGAGCTCATGCTTACGCTAATGAACATAAGCTTGACGTCAAGCTTACAGGCAAAAAAACCTACTACATAGGAAAAACCGAGAAGGATAACCCCAAGGATCCTATAAAAATTCAGACGAACGTAGATTTCGGAAACTCTACTATCATTATCGATGACTCCGAGATTGAGTGCGATATGCCCAGGGGCTGTGTATTCCACGTTGACAGAGAAACCGAAACTATCCTTTACACCCCCGAAAACGATACTCCTAACGGGGCTATTACCCGTATAAATAACGAGGGCGGATTTAGTAGCGATATAAAGAAGCTTGATCTAGGCCTTGGCTACTCCGCTATGCTTATGGTGCTCAACGAAAACCATAAAAACTACATAAGATATGGCGTAAACGCTACAAATGGATATACTCAGAAGGAGCTTGTCAACATTGATGCAGAAGGCAACATTGATCCTTCTACCGCATTTCTTCACGAGTATGCTGCAGTAACCCAGATTTACGTCTTAAAAGAAGACGAGCCGATAACCATATGCGGCGGACATTTTATTCAAATAGCAAACCGTACACTTGAGGGTGGCGGATACTATGGAAGAGGATTCTTTATTACAAGAGCGCGGGTTACCTTCCGTGGATTCGTCTACAGCATTGAGGGTGAGGGTGAGCATGGAAACCCCTATTCGGGATTCCTCACCTTCCACGAGTGCAGTAACATTCTCGTTGAGAACTGTACTCTTCAGGCACATAAAACCTACTTTAATATCAAGCCGAATGGCGCAAAGGTCGGTATGGGTACTTACGGTCTTTCTATGGGAAGCTCCAACAACATTACCTTCAGAAACTGTATTCAGTCAAACTTCTTTGATGACCAGGGAAATCCCCGCAGAGGCGTATGGGGTATTCAGGGCTCAAACCTCTGCAAAAACCTCACTTACGAAAACTCCCGTCTTTCCCGTTTTGACGCTCATATGGGTTGCAGAAACGCAAGTATCAAAAATTCCGACGTTTCCGGATTAAGACTTATAGGCGGCGGCACTATAACAATAGAAAACAGCCACGTATACAGCGCCACGCTCATCAGTTTGCGCGAGGACTTCGGTTCTACATGGCACGGAGATATAATCATCAAGGACGTTATTCTTCATAACGGTGACTACGTAGCGTCACTTATGTATGCCTGGTGGTCTAACCACGATTTCGGCTATCAGACCTACTTCCCCGAAACCGTTATCATTGATAACCTTCAGCTGACCGGTGGAGATACGGCAAGACTTGTTACTGAGCAATTTGAGGAGCAGTCACATAATATTCTCAAGGATGAGGTTGACGGTGAGCCTAACAAGAATAAGATGATTGCCCCCAAGAAAATTATAATAAGAAACAACAAGGCGGGAATTAAATTCATTCTTCCCGAATCAGACTTTTTCAAAGATACAGAGATAATTTTTGAGGACTAAAAACGCATTCTAACAGCATTTTGCAAACAGGAGATTACATTATGGAGCTTAAAAAGACGGTTTGCTACGAGGACTTTGGCGCTGTAGGTGACGGTATAACCGACGACCAAAACGCTATAAGAGCAACTCATGAATATGCAAATGAAAATAAAGTAGACGTAGTATGTAACGCAAGTAAGACCTATTACATAGGCGCTATGGCTAAAGCTATACCGATTCTTACTAACGTAAACTGGGGGAATTCAACCTTTATAGTTGACGACAGGGATATTGCGCCGGACTACAAGATTGGCGAAGTATTGGCACGTATCGTTTGTTCATTCTATCTTCCAAGTCCCGGAAAAATGGAAATTGCGGGACTTGACGGACTGATTGAAAGAATAAATGCAAGTGGCGGTATCAAGGCTGACGAGTGCAAAACTCTTGACTTCGACTTTGGCGAGCCTGTACTTCTTAGAGTCTTTAACGACGAGCACAGAAATTATATCCGCTACGGAGTAAACTCAAACGAGGGCTCTATCCAGCAAGAAACCGTAGTAGTTGAAAAAGACGGAACTCTTGATAAGAACACTCCATTTATGTTCGACTATGAGAAGATTACAAGAATTGACGTTTACAAGATAGACGTTGAGCCTCTCGTGGTTGAGGGCGGTACATTTATAACCTATCCATATCTTACAGACACACCTCAGGATTACTCCATATACGAGAGAGGTATTTACTGCGCTCGCTCTAACGTAACCTTCAGAAATATAAAGCATTACATTGAAAAAGAGGGCGAATATAACTACGACGAAAATAAGGGTGATTACGGTTGCCCCTACGACGGATTTTATTATTCCGGACTCTGTAACAACATTCTCTATGAGAACTGCGTTATGTCAGCTCACGTAGCCTATATGGGCAAAAACGGTGCAGGTATGGGAACTTACGACGTAATGGCAAGAGGCTCTATCAACATCACCTACAAGAACTGCGTTCAGGAAGATGACAATTTCTTCAACAAAATCGGTCCTTCGTGGAGATGGGGCGTTATGGGCTCATCGGGTAACAAGGGAATTGCATATATAGGCTCTAAGCTCACGAGATTTGACGCTCACGGCGGAGTTCACAACCCCTCCCTTATCGACAGCCATATAAAAATGATTCGTCTTAACGGAACAGGTACGTTCCTCATAGAGAACTCTACTTATTACGGAAAGCTTCTCGTCAGTCTCAGAGAAGATTACGGAGGCTCCTGGAGAGGTGACGTGGTTCTTAAAAATCTCACTATGGAGACCTATGGCGAGGAAGCTATACTCTTCTATAACAGATGGTATAACCACGATTTCGGCTTTAAGATTTATATGCCCGAAAATATCGTAATTGATAATCTCAAGCTAAGCGGTGACGTAAATAAGGTTAACATCTTCGACCCAATTCTCTTAAAGCAGCTTGAAAAAGCCTGCAAGGACGAAATAGACGGGAAGCCTAATATCAACAAAATTGTTCCGCCTAAGAAAATCATAATCAGAAATAACACTCAAGGACTTGAATTTGTAAAACCCGAAGGCGAGTTCTTCGAAAATACAGAAATCATAGAGGAGTAAGAAAAATGGAACTTAAAAAGACAGTTTGTTACGAGGATTTTGGCGCTGTAGGCGACGGAATAACCGATGACCAGGATGCCATAAGAGCCACCCACGAATACGCAAACGAAAACGGAATAGACATAGTTTGCCAGGGGGCAAAGACCTATTACATCGGAATTATGAATAAGACTATTCCGATAATGACCAACGTCAACTGGGGAGATTCCTCCTTCATAATAGACGACTCGGGAATTGCTCCCGGTGACGAGGTTGACGGCGTAGCTCTCAGAGGCGTTTTCATCTTCACTATTCCTAACCCCAAGGACAGACTTATGGAAATTCCCGGTCTTGAAGAGTGGAGGGAAAAGGTCAATGCAAACGGCGGTCTGAAATATGATACCTTCAAGAAAATCGAGGGTGTAGATTTCGGTGAGGCAATGCTCGTCAGACTCTATAACGAAGACCACAAGATGTACATAAGATACGGTGTAAACAAGAACAGCGGCTCAGGTCAGGCTGAGAGCATTGTCGTAGACAAGGACGGAAACCTTGACGAGAACACCCACCTTATGCACGACTTTGAAAAGATAACCTCTATTGAGGTATTCAACGTAGGTGCAGAGCCTATTACCGTAGAGGGCGGTACCTTTACTACCTATCCTTTCCTTACAGACACTCCTCAGTACTACACTCAGTATGCAAGAGGTATTGCCTGCTTCCGTTCTAACGTAACCATAAAGAACGTTAAGCACTACCTTGACCGCGAGGGTACTTACAACTACGAGGAAAACGTCGGTGATTACGGCTGTCCCTACACCGGATTTTTCACCACAAGACTCTGTAACAACGTAACCTGGGAAAACTGCAAGCCCTCAGCTCACGTAACATACAAGGGACATAACGGCGCAGGTATGGGTACCTATGATATCTCCGCAAGCGGAGCTATAAACCTCACTTTCAAGAACTGCCAGCAGGATGACGACAACTTCTTTAACAGAACAGGACCTTCATGGAGATGGGGCGTTATGGGCTCATCAGGAAACAAGAGCGTTTCCTTCATCAACTCCAAGCTTACAAGATTTGACGCTCACGCAGATATCCATAACGTAAAGATTATAGGTACGGATATTAAAATGATACGTATCAACGGTACAGGCGATTTCATTATGGAAAATTCAAAGAAGTACAGCAGTCTGCTCATCAGTTTGAGAGAGGACTACGGAGGAACCTGGAGAGGCAACTTTATTCTTAAGAACATTACTATGGATACTGAAGGAAAAGTCGCGTGCCTTATAAACAACACCTGGTGTAACCACGACTTCGGTTATCCGACCTACCTTCCCGAAACAATAACAATAGATAACCTCCGTCTTGTTGAGGGAAATAAGGTATATATCTTTGGTGCAAACCTTGTTGAGCAGCTCAACACTCTCGCATGCAAGGACGAAATTGACGGAGCTCCCAACATCAACAAAACAGCTCCGCCTAAGAAGATTATAATTAGAAACAACACTCAGGGACTTGAGTTTGTTCTGCCAGAGGGCGAGTTCTTCAAGGACACCGAAATCATCATCGAATAATCACACAAAATCAAAAGACGCAATCGTTAAGATTGCGTCTTTTTTGTGCCTTTTGTAATCTTTTGTTTGCTTTTAATAGCCACTAATAGGCAAGTCTGTATTGTCCTCGCCTTTTTCTATAGAGAGAATTTTTACATAGTATGACATATTTTCATTAACCTTAACAAGCACTCTGTCTCCTGTCCTCTTGCCCATAAGGGCACTACCAAGAGGAGATTCCTTACTGACAAAACCAAGAAGAGCGTTCTGTCTTAAGGTGGTGACTATCTGTATTTCCTTCTCTGCATTTGCCTTTTCGTTATAAATTTTCACACGGTCAAAAAGGTTTATAACCCCCTCTTTACCTCCGACCTCTATAACCTTTGCAGTTCTTATCATAGCATTAAGATATCGTATTCTGCCTTCATTCTTACGCTTCTCTCTTTTCGCTTCCTTATATTCGGCATTTTCCGAAAGGTCTCCGTACTCTCTGGTTCGCGACATTTCTTTAAGAAGCTGAGGGCCTAAAACGTCTGTTCTGTAGGCTATCTCCTCTTCCATTTTCTTTATATCAACCTCAGTAAGCTCGTCGTACATTTTTTTCCTTTCGGCAAAATCAAACTAAAATTCCAGCTATGCTCTTTTTTCTAAATACTCTTTGATTTTCGCATATGACTCGTCAGATATGCAATGTTCTATTTTACATGCATCTGCAACGGCTGTCTCCTCAGAAACTCCGATGCTCATAAGAAGCTCGGTTATGAGCTTATGCCTTGCATAAACCTTCATAGCAGTTTCTCTACCACAGTCGGTAAGGGCAATATACCCCTCTTTGCTAACCGTTATATATCCACCACTGCGAAGAAGTCCTATAGCGCGGCTAACGGATGGCTTAGAAAATCCCATCTCCTCACACACGTCTATTGAACGAACCGCCTCGCTTCTTTCGGTAAGGCGAAGTATAGTCTCAAGATACATCTCGCCCGATTCCTGTAAATTCATAGCGTTCTCCAAAATTTAATTATATTATTCTTATGATACCATAAAACTTTACAAAAATCAAGTCCTCGCTTCTTACAAAGAATTCGGCCGCCCCAAAAGGCGACCGAATTTTGCTTTTATACTAATTAATAGTTCTCTTTTCTTACTTCGAAGAAGCTCTGGGGATGAGCGCATACGGGGCAAACCGCAGGAGCCTTCATACCCATTACGAGATGTCCGCAGTTACGGCACTCCCACATGGTCATCTCTCCCTTTTCAAATACCTGCTTCATTTCAACGTTGGAGAGAAGCTTTCTGTATCTTTCCTCGTGAGCCT
>JAZRLJ010000197.1:0-21578 GCA_045646755.1 Eubacteriales bacterium
TAACGTTGTAACCGGCGTTATGTCCTTTGCAGAGA
The DNA here is from genome assembly GCA_045646755.1 of Eubacteriales bacterium. GTDB lineage: Bacteria > Bacillota > Clostridia > Oscillospirales > CAG-272 > UBA1740. The sequence goes on from JAZRLJ010000197.1 coordinate 36, forward strand.
TGGACGCTATGATGTATAAGATTGAAGGCGAGGACCTTTACCTCATAGGTACAAGTGAGCATTCTATGATAGGTAAGTTTATCGACCAGATTATTCCCGAGGCTGAGCTTCCTTACAGCCTTACCTCTTATTCTCCTTGCTTCCGTAAGGAGAAGGGCGCACACGGTATAGAGGAGAGAGGCGTATACCGTATCCATCAGTTTGAAAAGCAGGAAATGATAGTGGTTTGTAAGCCCGAGGATTCTAAGGCTTGGTTTGACAAGCTCTGGAAGAATACCGTTGACCTTTTCCGCACTCTTGATATTCCCGTAAGAACCCTTGAGTGCTGCTCGGGAGACCTTGCAGACCTTAAGGTAAAGTCGGTTGACGTAGAGGCTTGGTCTCCTCGTCAGCAGAAGTATTTTGAGGTAGGCTCTTGCTCTAACCTCGGAGATGCTCAGGCAAGAAGACTCAAGATAAGAGTAAAGGGTGAAAGCGGAAACTATCTCGCTCACACACTTAACAATACCGTTGTAGCACCTCCCAGAATGCTTATCGCATTCCTTGAGAATAACCTCAATGCTGACGGCTCTGTAAATATCCCCGTAGCTCTCAGAACGTATATGGGCGGCGCAGAGAAAATTATCCCCAAGAGATAATGAAGAAAATTCTCGTAATAGCGGGCGCGAGCGGAGCGGGTAAAACCACAGTTGCCTCTCTTATGCTTGAAAAGTATAAGGAATTCGGACTTGTCCGCTCTGTGACAACCAGAGCGCCGAGAGGTGACAGTCACGACTCAGAGTATATCTATATCGATAAAGATGAGTTTCTGAGAAGAGCACTCGGCGGAGAGCTTGTTGAGTATATGCAGTATGGAGATAATATGTACGGCACTCCTGTCTCAGAGCTTGAGAGAATTTTCGGAGAGGGAAAAACACCTCTTCTGATTCTTGATATAGAGGGCGTAAAGTCGCTTAGAAAAAAGTCTTTCGATTTTACTCCGTTTACAGTATATCTTTGGGAAGAGCTTGCGATTGTAGAAAAAAGACTTTATGAAAGAGACGTGAAAAATAATCCCACAAAGGAAAAAGTAGCGACCTATGAAAAGCGTGTGGCTATGAACCGTAGAGATTACCTTAGTATGCCCGAGCTTGAGCCTCTTTTTGACTGCTTCGTAAGGAATGAAGGTATAGAGATTTCGGCAGACAGAATAAAAGAAGCAATGGTAAGTAATAACGACGGAAGCGAAAATAAAGCTATAGCCAGTTATCTTGCCTCGACAGTTAAATAACAAAAATCCCCTAAAACATCTCGTTTTAGGGGATTTTTTAACAGAAAAGCTTTGTTTTTATAAAGTGACCGTTTCGTCCTCGTATTTCATTTTCACCTCGTCCTTAAGTGTGGAAACAAAGTAAAGAGTAACACCTATGTAAACGAAGGCTGCTATAGCAACGGCTAGACCTATCCATTCTACAGCAGGGGAAACTATGGCGTTCTTGAGCTCACTGCCGTTATCGGAATATACGAGCTTTACAGAGCCGTGAAGAATAACGCTTATCAGCTTAATAAAGCCTGCTGCAACACCAGAGATAAAGAAATAAAGATTCTTTTTCATAAGAGTGCCGTAGTAGGTGTCGTTGCTTTCGAGAGATGCAGAATCCTCGTTTATTCCGGTGTGATTTTTAATGAATGAAAGAAGCATTCTGTAGACGAAGAAAAGAAACGCTATAAGGCACAGAAATTCAACTATGGCAAGTACGGTTACAGTGGGGTATAAGGACCTTGCATCCTTATTTGTAATCAGCATTGCATAACCGTATTCAGTCAGAAAATAGCTCTGCACAAAGTAGAATATTACCGTGGAGCTAATATATACAATGCCGCTTATGAGAAGGGGCTTTCTGTTGTCAGCGTACGATGAGAGCTTATATGCGCTATAAAGCAATAGGGAAGCATAAATAAAATGAGGAATTATATTTACGTCGTAGTTTTCTATCAGTGCAAGCTCTACAGTGAAGAAAGCAGCAATCTCAAAGAGTGTCAGAGTAGATATAACTGTACGAAGCATCTGCTTTTTCGGAAGAGAAAATCCCTTGTTGTTTTCAAGCAGCTCTTCAAGAGCGGAATTGAATTTTCCCTCGTTTATAATTGAAAGGGCGTATTTGCGCATAATGCAGAGCCATATAATTCCCGCAACTACACATATAATCTGCGAGAAGAGGAGAATTATCACAAACCATTTCATACGTGCTGCGCCGGGAGTGTCAAGATTTGTGAGAAGAAACGGAGTAGGCGCGAAATATACTATGCATTTAAGCGCAAAGAAGAAAAATGAAATATCACGAACTGTCTCAGGACGTATTTTTCTTCCCATAAACTCAAAAGGGGATATGGTTGCTTCTGCATTGGTACGGTTTCCGAGGTAGAAGAATGCAGCAAAAAGATTTTTTATTGCTGAGAAGGTGAGCATAGCCTCGCATATTGCAAAGACCAGAGTTATAAGCGTTACAATATCGTTATCGGAGGCATTTCCTCTTTTTACTATAAACATTAAGGCGAGACCGAATATTTTTCCAAAGCTGAGCCAACCGAGTCGCTTGAAAGCAATTCTTGCTTCTTCAAAGTAAGGAGCGCAGTCTGAGGCGAGGAGAAAGATTCTCGCGAGGATAAAATACGCAACGAAGTCGGGGAGTATATCAATAACACTTATATTGGGGTTGAAGAGAAATACGAGCGCTACGATTATGCCGGTGTAAGCTCGGCTTTTCGTTTTTTTGTCCGATGCGTTCATTTTCTTTTCCCCTTTTTCTTATTTTTGTTTATTCTTGTGTTCATTTTTGAGAGCTTATATTCGGCATATTCCTTTTGCTTGCCCTTTTCGTATTCTCTGAATTTGTTCACGAATTCAAATTTGGATTTTTTCTCGGTATTCTGAGAGACTAAATCCTCGGGCATACATATTCTCAGGTATGCCTTATAGATAATTGAGAGGTCTATTATTACGGTTATGAAAACAAACAGAAGCAGGAAAAGAGCAATAAATGCCAGAACTTTCGCGGGAATGAAGGTGAGAAAGGGAAGGTCGAATATAGCTGCAAGCGCAAAAGCAATCAGTGAAACGTAAGCGTAATATTCGGCTTTCTTTGAAAGAAATTTAATGCCAACCTCAGCCGAAACGTCGCGGATTCCGAGCATAACGAAGAGCGAAAGCGGAGTCAAAACAACGTATCTTGCAGGTGTGATATACAGTAGCACGGAATCTTCTTCGAAAAGCGGCATAAACGTAGATATAAGGCTCACTACAAGCTCGGCTGAGCCGAGAATGGCGAATACAGCGGCAAAAATGAAGCTATACTTAAATTGCTTGTTTATGTTGCACAGCTTATAAAGTCCCATAAGCATAATAAGTCCTGCGAGGAGGTCTGTATATCCGAAATAAGTGACGTTAAGCAAGAGAAAGTAGCCTATAAATAACGTGCCAAGTCCCATTTTGAAATTCCTTTACTGTTAGTTTTGGGTATCGTTTGCTCCGCAGCATTTTTTGTATTTCTTACCGCTGCCACAGGGACAGGGATCGTTTCTACCTACCTTTTTTGAGGTTGCGGGGCGTCTCTCTCCGGAGGCTGACGCGCCCCCCTCAAAGCCTGCGGTTACAGGTTTTGCTACCTGTGCTCTCTTTGCGATTTTTACTACGGGAGTATGAGAGAGAATATCCTTAACGGTATCCTCCTTGATTTCTCGTATCATATCGTCGAAGAGCTCTGAGGTTTCGAGTCGGTACATCGCTACGGGATCGCGCTGAGCATAGGAGTTAAGTCCTACGTATTCCTTTATATCGTCCATCGCTTCAAGATGGTCCATCCATTTTCTGTCTACGTGCGAGAGAAGTATACGCTTTTCCATCTCACGCATGGCATCGGGACGGATTTCGGGAATTTTTGCATACAGAGCGTCCTTAGACTCGTATATAGCGAGCGCTCTTTCGGTAATCTCCTCAAGAAGCTTTGCGTTATCTATTTCTGCAAGCTCTTCTTCCGTATAGTTAAAATTCTTAGAGTCTGTGAGCACCCCTCTGAAATGAGTGCGGAAGCCGTTAAAGTCATATTCTGAGCCGAAATAGGTATTGAAGGCGGATTCTACCGACTCTACTATCATATTCTTTATTTTTTCGGAAATGTTTTCGTTGAAGAGCACTTCGGCTCTTTCCTTATAAATGAGCTTTCTCTGCTGATTCATAACGTCATCGTAGGTGAGGACGTTCTTTCTTCTTGCAAAGTTATTTGCTTCTATACGCTTCTGCGCACCCTCGATTCTTCCGGAAAGAAGTCTTGAATCGAGAGGGGTGTCTTCGGGGAGTCTGAGCTTGTCGGCTATAAAAATCATTTTATCTGAGCCGAAGAGTCTTAATAGGTCGTCTTCAAGGGAGAGGAAGAATCTCGATTCGCCGGGGTCACCCTGTCGTCCGCTTCGACCTCTGAGCTGATTGTCTATACGGCGGCTCTCATGACGCTCGGTACCGAGGATGAAGAGACCTCCTGCCTCGCGTACCTTTTCTGCCTCGGGGCGAATTTCTTCCTTGTGCTTTTCATATAACTCTCTGTAGAGAGCTCTTGCGGCAAGGATTTCCTCGTTATCGGTATCAGCACAGCCTGTGGCGAGGTTTATCATATCCTCGTCATAGCCTTTCTTTCTCATATCGGTTTTTGCCATAAATTCGGGATTGCCGCCGAGCATAATGTCAGTTCCGCGTCCCGCCATATTCGTTGAAATGGTTACAGCGCCGAGTCTTCCTGCCTGAGCGACTATTTCAGCCTCTCTTGCATGCTGCTTTGCGTTAAGAACGTTATGCTTTACACCGTTTCTCTTGAGAAGCTCGGAGAGTAGCTCGGATTTGTCTATGGAAACAGTGCCTACGAGTACGGGCTGACCTTTTTCATGACATTCCTTTATCTGCTTGACTATGGCGAGATACTTGCCCTTTACCGAGCGGTATACGACATCGTTTCTGTCGTTACGTATCATAGGCTTATTGGTGGGGACTTCGACTACGTCAAGAGCGTATATCTGCTTGAATTCGTTTTCCTCAGTCATGGCTGTACCTGTCATACCCGAGAGCTTAGAATACATACGGAAATAATTCTGGAATGTGATAGTCGCGATAGTGCGGCTCTCCTTCTGAATATCAACTCTCTCCTTAGCCTCTATAGCCTGATGGAGACCGTCGTTGTATCTTCTTCCGGGCATAAGACGGCCTGTAAAGGAGTCTACGATAATAATAGCGCCGTCCTTTATAATATACTCAACGTCCTTCTGCATAACGCCGTGAGCCTTTATTGCAGTGTTGACGTGGTGATATATAGTGCTGTTTTCGGGATCTGAGAGATTATCTATATTAAAGAATTTCTCAGTTTTCTCGATACCGCTCTTTGTAAGAACAGCGGTTCGCGCCTTTTCGTCAACGATATAATCCGCGTCAATGGTGTCGTTGTCTGCCTTAGCGTCAATTTCCTTGATAACGAACTTTTTAAAACTGCGCACGCACTTGTCGGCCATATCGTAGAGCTCGGTGGATTTTTCACCGCGTCCGGAGATAATAAGAGGAGTTCTCGCCTCGTCGATAAGTATTGAGTCAACCTCGTCCACAATGGCAAAGTTGTGACCTCTCTGTACCATATCCTCCTTGTAGACGACCATATTGTCACGCAGATAGTCAAATCCAAGCTCGTTGTTTGTCGCGTAGGTTATATCAGCGGCATACTGCTCGCGCTTTTCGTCATGCTCCTGACCGTGAACGATAAGGCCTGTGGTGAGACCGAGGAAGGAATATACCTTTCCCATTTCCTCGCTGTCTCGTCTTGCAAGGTAGTCGTTTACAGTAACTATGTGTACGCCCTTGCCGGAGAGCGCGTTAAGGTAAGCGGGTAGGGTGGCAACAAGCGTTTTACCTTCACCCGTTTTCATTTCTGCTATTCTTCCTTGGTGAAGAAGGATACCTCCCATCAGCTGAACGCGGAAGGGACGCTTTCCAAGTACTCTGTCGTCAGCCTCACGTACGAGAGCAAACGCTTCGGGAAGAATATCGTCCAGGGTTTTGCCATCTCTGAGGTCGTCCTTCAGCTTGTCCGTATACGACTTCATCTCTTCGTCTGTAAGAGCCTTGAACGTGTCAGCGAGCGATTCTATTTTATCCACGATAGGAGTTATCTTTTTAATTTCTCTTTCACTGTAACTTCCGAATATAAGGTTAAAGAGTCCCATTATCGAAAAAACCTCCGTAAGTCAGCATTGCGCCGGCTAAATTATCAGTTATAACAGTATACCACATTATTTTTAAAAAATAAATATGATTTTGTAAATTATTTAAAAAACATTATAATAAGTTGTTTTTTTCGCTTGAATATATGAAAGAAAGGTGGTACAATAGTCTGGAATACAAAATAATCATCTCCTCGGAGGACAAACTATGAAGAAAATCAATATCGTACTCTGTGAGCCTGAAATACCGCAGAATACAGGAAATATATCAAGAACTGCGGCTGTTACGGGCGCGGCGCTTCATATAATAAAGCCTATGGGCTTTGAGGTTACCGATAAGCATTTGAAAAGAGCAGGGCTCGACTATTGGGATAAGCTTGATATAACCTATTACGAGAACTATGCCGAGTTTATGGAGAAGAATCCCGACGCTGAGCTTTACTATTTTTCCGCTAAGGGTGAGATTTGCTATGCCGACGTTGAATACCCCGAGAGAGTTTTTCTCGTTTTTGGTAAGGAATCCGTAGGTCTTGACGAGGAGATTATCCGCGCCAATTTCGACAGATGCTTGCGTATTCCGATGCTCCCAACACTCAGATGCCACAATCTTTCAAATTCGGTTGCGATAGCGGTATACGAGGTGCTCAGACAAAGAGGTTTTTCCGACCTTAGCACTACGCGGATATAATTTCTTCTCTACGCTTGACTTTTGCGGAAAAGTGTAGTAAAATAGATATAATGTATTTTAAGAGGTATATAAAATGACTAAAATAGATATTTTTTCGGGATTTCTCGGAGCTGGAAAAACTACTCTCATAAAGAAGCTCATTAAGGAAGTATACGCAGGTGAGAAGGTTGTCCTTATCGAGAACGAATTTGGTGAAATAGGAATAGACGGCGGATTTCTTGCCGATGCGGGAATTGAGATAACCGAGATGAATTCGGGTTGTATCTGTTGCTCTCTTGTCGGCGATTTTTCAGCAGCGCTTTCCAAGGTTTTTCTTGAGTACAAGCCCGACAGAGTAATTATCGAGCCTTCCGGAGTAGGTAAGCTCTCTGACGTCATAAAAGCGGTAAAGGGTGTTGAAACCGAAGATGCCAAGCTTAATAGCTATACCACCGTTGTTGACGCGGGTAAATGTAAGATGTATATGAAGAACTTTGGTGAGTTCTTCGGCGATCAGATAAAGAATGCTTCAGCAGTTGTATTCTCGCATACCGATACGGCAAAGAGCCATAAAATTGAGGAAGCAGTTGCTATAGTAAGAGAGGCAAATACCGAGGCGGTAGTGATAACTGCTCCGCTTTCTGATATAAGCGGTAAGGATATACTTGCTGCAATTGAAGGAGCAAACACCATTGAGGACGAGCTTCGTGAGCTTGAGCGTGAGCATCACCACCACAAGCATCACCACCACGACCACGACGAGCACTGTGAGTGCGGTTGCCACGAGCACGAGCATCACCATCACGACCACGACGAGCACTGTGAGTGCGGTTGCCACGAGCACGAGCATCACCACCACGACCACGACGAGCACTGTGAGTGCGGCTGTCACGAGCATGAGCATCACCATCACCACCATGCAGACGACGTATTCTCCAGCTTCGGCACAGAAACTCCCAAGAAATTTACCGAGGAAAAAATCAAGGCAATACTTGAGGCGTTTAACGGTGAAAGCGAGTACGGTACCGTTCTCAGAGCAAAGGGTATAGTTATGGCAGAGGACGGCAGATGGATACACTTTGACTATGTACCCGGTGAAGCAGACGTAAGATACGGCTCAGCATCCATAACGGGAAGAATATGCGTTATAGGTGCAGGAATTGATAAAGAAAAAATCAAGGAGCTTTTTGAGGTTTAATAATGGAACAGAATATGGAAATTCCCGTATATCTCTTTACAGGCTTTCTTGAAGCAGGAAAGAGCAGATTTATCACCGAAACAATGCAGGACCCCGGCTTTAACGACGGAACTCGCAAGATACTGATTATAACCTGCGAAGAGGGAGAGGAGGAGCTTCTTCCCGAGATGTTTTCTGACAACGTCAGCTTTGCAAGCTTTGACGACGAGCAGAGAATAACTCCCGACAGACTTTCCGCTATGCAGAAGAGAGCGGGCGCTGATATTATAGTTATCGAGTATAACGGAATGTGGCTTCTTGATAGACTTTATAATGCACTACCCGAGAATTTTCTCGTTTATCAGGAAATAATGATAGCCGATAGTACCACCATTCTTTCATATAACCAAAATATGCGTCAGCTTGTTGTCGATAAGCTAACGAGCGCGGAAATGGTTGTTTTCAACAGAACCGACGATAGAACGGACAGAATTCCTCTTCATAAGCTTGTGCGCGGAGTATCGAGAAAGGCTAATATCTGTTATGAGGATAAAAACGGAGAAATAGACTTTGATGATATCGAAGACCCGCTACCTTATGATATAAATTCGCCTGTAATTGAAATTGCAGATATAGATTTTGCTATATTTTACAGAGATATGAGCGAGGATTTTGAAAAGTATAACGGAAAGAGAGTGAAATTTAAGGGCATCTGCGCCAGAGACAGCGCTCTTCCCAAGTCGCATTTTGCGGTCGGAAGACATATTATGACCTGTTGCGCCGACGATATTGCTTATCGTGGACTGGTAGCTAAGGGTACCTGCGGTCTCGACATAAAGACTCGAGATTGGGTAACTGTTGAGGGAACTCTGAGTGTAGAGTATTCAAAGCTTTATCAGTCACAAGGGCCTGTGCTTACTGTAGAAAAGGCAGAGAGGGCGGAGAAGCCTATCGAAGAGGTTGCAACCTTCTATTAAAATAAGACAGTGGAGATACCTATGAAAAAGGAAGATATGAAAATTCCCTTTGAAATGTACGCGACAAGCGGAGAGGGAAGAATAAAGACACTAACCATTTCCGAGGATTCGATGGAAATAATAGAGGTTCTTTCGGGAAACGTAGAAATAAGGGTTGGTACAGAGCTTCTTTCTGCATCGGCAGGAGATTTTGTATATATACCGCCTAAGATGGTTTGCTCAGCGGATTCTATAGACGGACCTGCATCAATTCGCGCTATGGTTTTCAATTCCTCAATACTTGAAGCTAATATGCAGAATTTTGAAACCGAGATTCTTTATATGTTTGACGTTCAGTCAAAGAATAGGATTTCTCTGTTTAAGAAGGACCATCCCGTATACGATACGCTTAAAATATATATGAATGAGTCCTACGATGAGTATCTTGCTAAGGACGTGTGCTATAAGCTTCCAATAAGAGCGAATATATATCTTATGATGACCTCCCTTCTTAGATATTACTGCGGTTCAAAGGACGAGTCTGACAGAATGATATATCATAACGTGCTGAGACTCCGTCCTGTTATAAGCTATATATCCGAGCATTACTGTGAGAAGATATACGTAGAGAAGCTGTCCGATATGATAAACGTATCACCCGACTACTTTACGAAGATGTTTAAGACATCAATAGGAAAAACCCCTATTGATTACATAAACGGTCTCCGAGTAAATAAAGCAATGGAGCTTCTTTACTCTACTAAGAAGTCTATGGGAGAGATAGCCGAAGAGATAGGATTCTGCAATCCTAATTATTTCCACAAAATTTTTAAGCAATATATCGACGTAAGTCCCCTTGCATATAGAAAAGCGAGTCTTTAAGACTCGCTTTTCTTATTCTTTTATAAGTGTGAGCTCTGAATTTCCTTTTATAAAATCAGCGGTAACGATAGCTTTTTTAACTCCCTCGGAGCTGGGGAGCTCAAACATGGGCTTCATCATAATTCCTTCGATTATTGAACGAAGACCTCTTGCGCCGGTGTTTCTTTCTATTGCAAGATGCGCGATAGCTTCAAATGCGCCGTCTTCAAACTCAAGCTTAATCCCGTCCATCTCAAAGAGCTTCTGATACTGCTTATACAGAGCATTTTTAGGCTCTTTAAGTATTCTGACGAGAGCTGATTCATCAAGATTATCAAGAGTAACAATGACGGGTAGTCTGCCGACAAGCTCGGGTATTATTCCGTATTTAACTACGTCGTGAGCAATAACATCCTTGTAAACGCCTTTTGCTACCTTTTCTTTCGTGGTGACCTTTTCGGTAGAGAAGCCTATCTGCTGAGAGCCCTTGCGCTGCTCTATAATCGATTCAATTCCGTCAAACGCGCCTCCGCAGATAAAGAGAATGTTCTTAGTATTTATCTGTATAAATTCCTGGTTGGGATGTTTTCTTCCCCCCTGAGGCGGAACGTTTGCAACCGTACCCTCGAGAATTTTAAGCAGCGCCTGCTGAACGCCTTCGCCGGATACGTCACGCGTGATAGAGCGGTTTTCACCCTTGCGTGAAATTTTATCTATTTCATCAATATAAATTATACCGTGCTCAGCCTTTTCAACGTCGTAATCAGCCGCTTGTATAAGGCGGAGAAGAATATTCTCGACGTCCTCACCGACATAACCCGCTTCGGTAAGCGTAGTAGCATCCGCAATTGCAAAGGGAACCTTGAAGCTTTTTGCAAGAGTCTGAGCAATATAGGTTTTTCCTACTCCCGTAGGTCCGAGAAGGAGTACGTTAGACTTTTGTAGCTCAACGTCGTCTATTTCCGCAAGCTCTTCTTTTTTCTTTCTTGAACGTGTACATTCCGCATCCTTAATAGTAAGGATTCTCTTGTAGTGATTGTAAACGGCAACCGCAAGCGCAAGCTTTGCGTCATCCTGTCCAATTACGTACTCGTCAAGCATTTCCTTTATCTCTTTGGGGCGGGGAAGTGTGTCGAAGGTAAGCTCCTCAAAATCCGTTGAGGCCTTTGGGACGTTAAACTGCTCGTCGATAAACTCTGCGCACAGATTTATACAGTTATCGCATATATAACTCTGACCGTCGCCGGAAGGTATGAGGAGAGAAACCTCCTCTTCGCTTCTTCCACAGAAGGAGCATTTTCTTAAAGTTATATTGTTTTCAGAATCTGACATAAAATTAAAGTTCCTTTTTGGTGATTACCTTGTCAACAAGGCCATACGCCATAGCCTCGTCAGCGGTCATAAAGTTGTCTCTTTCGGTATCTTTCTCAATAGTCTTGAGAGGCTTTCCTGTCTGCTCGGAGAGAAGTCTATTGAGCTTTTCTTTAATCTTTATAATTCTGTCTGCATGGATTTTGATATCGGTAGCCTGACCCTGCATACCTCCGAGAGGCTGATGTATCATGACCTCAGCGTTGGGAAGCGCCATTCTCTTTCCCTTAGCACCGCTTGAAAGAAGGAAAGCGCCCATAGATGCTGCCATACCTACGCAGATGGTGGAAACGTCACATTTGATGTAGTTCATAGTGTCGTAGATAGCCATGCCTGCGGTTATTGATCCTCCGGGGCTGTTGATGTAAAGATAAATATCCTTGTCGGGATCCTGTGCTTCAAGGTAGAGAAGCTGAGCAACGACAAGGGAAGCTGTTACGTCATTAACCTCGTCAGCAAGAAAAATAATTCTATCATTTAAAAGTCTTGAATAAATGTCGTAGGAGCGCTCACCACGTGATGTCTGCTCTACGACCATAGGAACAAGTGCCATAGTCGATTCCTTTCTTTAAATAAAGCCGACGATCAAGCTTTATATATGACCGTCGGCTGATTTTAATAACTTAGTTTTCTTCGCTCTTCTTAGCGGTGGTTTTCTTTGCGGGAGCCTTCTTAGCTGCGGGAGCCTTTTCTTCATCAGTCTTTGCAGCGGTCTCGCTCTTCTTAGCAGTAGTCTTCTTTACAGGAGCCTTTACGATAGCGTTAGCCTTAACTACGTCCATAGCGCGAGCTACGAGAAGGTCTGCCTTGATGTCCTCAGCAGCAATCATTCCCTTAACCTGATCCTCGGGAACGTTGTAAGCCTCGGAAATTCTCTTGTACTCAGCATCGATATCCTCGTCTGCTACGGTTATAGCCTCAAGCTCTGCGATCTTCTCAAGAGCAAGTCTGATCTTAACCTGCTTTTCAGCCTGAGGACGCATCTGCTCTCTGAGAGCCTCAAGGGTAAGACCGGTGTACTTGAAGTAGGTCTTGAGATCAAGTCCGCTCTGACGGAGTCTTGTATCGTAATCACGAACGAAGTTCTCGGTTTCAGCCTCAAACATGGGCTCGGGGATTTCAGCAACGAGCTTGCCGATGAGAGCCTCTGCAAGAGCGGTCTCAAACTCAGCCTGAGCCTTATCCTCGTTTCTCTTTTCCATTTTAGCCTTTATGTCAGCCTTATATTCAGCAAGAGTGTCAAATTCGGATACGTCCTTTGCAAACTCATCGTCTGCAGCGGGAAGCTCCTCAAACTTTATAGAGTTAATCTTGGCCTTGAAGATTCCAGCCTTTCCTGCAAGCTCCTTTGCATGATATTCTTCGGGGAAGGTAACGTTAACGTCGAATTCCTCGCCAACGCTCTTTCCTACGATCTGATCCTCAAATCCGGGGATGAAAGAACCGGAACCAAGTTTAAGGTCGTGATTCTCGCCCTTTCCGCCGTCAAATGCAACTCCGTCAACAGAACCCTCGTAATTGATGTTAGCGATGTCGCCCATAGCAGCAGCTCTGTCGGTAACCTCAACGGTTCTTGCGTTTCTTTCTCTAGTCTTGTTGATTTCCTCATCAACAGCCTTAGCTGTAACCTTCTCAACCTTCTTCTCAGCCTCGATGCCCTTATAACCCTCAACTGCAACCTGAGGCTTTACAAAGCCCTCTGCCTTAAGAACGATGTCACCCTCGCTGGATACAAGGTCAAACTTAGGCATACCAACTACGGTGATACCTGCTTCCTTAACAGCCTCCTCGAAAGCATCGGGAATACAAGCATTGATTGCATCCTCGAAGAAGATGCCCTTGCCGTACATTCTCTCGATAACGCTCTTGGGTGCCTTGCCCTTTCTGAAGCCGGGAACATTTATAGATTTAACATTCTTCTTATACGCTTCGTTTTCTGCTTTAGCAAAAGCTTCCTTACTAACCGAAAATTCCATTATGAAACCGGATTTCTCGGTAAGTTCGTTTTTGATAAGACTCATTGTTTTTCCTCCGAAAAAGATATATTATATTAGTTTATTAAATTCACCGTATAATTTTACAATAAATATTTGTTTTTGTCAAGCGGTTTGAGAAAATTTGTGAGTAATTGATATATTGAGATAAAATCAGACGATTATTTTAGGTGTAAACGCGAGATAATCGGCGCTGATAAGACTCATTTTGATTCCCGAATATTCGAACGTCGGCTCTACGGTATAGTTGCCGTGGATGTGACCGAAATAGAGACGTGAGATACTGTACTCATTGAGAATTGAAACTATATTCTCCGACGCCTTTCCGTTCCAAAATGGAGGGAAGTGGGTAAACACGATAATTTCACTGTCGGGAGAGGTTTCCTTGAGCTTAACTGCCGAACTCAGACTCGTTTTCAGCCTTTGAGCTTCTCTTGCGGTCAGCTTTTCAAAATCGGCATTTGCGGGCTGGTTTGAGGAATCCTCATCGTGATACCAACCTCTCGTGCCTGCGACTATATAATTTTCTACAGCATGTGCATTGTTAAAGAGAAAAGAAATGGTACTGATGCCGTTCTTTTTAAAGAATTCCTCGTGCTTTTTCATTGTTGCCCACCAGAAATCGTGGTTGCCCTTACCGAGAATTTTACGTCCCGGAAGAGAATCAAGAAATTTTAAATCCGAGAGCGACTCGTCAAGCGAAAGCGCCCATGAAATATCGCCGGGAATTATGACGGTGTCATTTTCTGTTATTAGTTTTTTCCAATTAGCCTCAAGTCTCTTGGTGTAATCTGTCCAGCGGTTGCCGAACACCTCCATAGACTTGTTCGTGCTCTCAAGCGTGGATAGGTGCAAATCGGCAATAGTAAAAATTGACATTTTGTTTTCTCCGATATTTGCATAAAAAAATTGAAATTACAGATAATAAAAATGCAAGCCAAAGTTTGCGGAAAAGAGAAGTTGTAAGATGGAAGAAAAGAAGTACGAAACAGAATGCAAGGAATGTAAGAAGCCTATCAAAGGGGTAATGTGCGACGTTAAAAACTGCGTTTATAACCACGGTAATAACGATTGCTTTGCAGAGAAAATCTGCGTAGGACCTCACGAGGCTAAAACATCAACCGGCACTTTGTGCGCAACCTTTAAGGCACGCGAATATTAAACCTATCGGTAGGTTTCCCCGTCAGCATATGCGGTCGGGGTACATATTTTTTACCTCCCGCGAGCCGTATCGTAATTAAACGCAGACGGCAGGTGGTTTATTCTCTTAACGGTTTTTGTCTCATCTACAAAAACCTCTATTATATCGAAACGTAGCTTTCTGCCCGAATTTTTGCTTCCGTTATGGAATTTTGCGACAGATATGATTTTTCTTTGCTTTTTGGGAGTGACGGAGCTTGCAGGACGCGGCTCTTTTGAATTCTCATGACCGAGTGTCCTTGTTTTTACCTCGCAGAAAACGGTGTGCTCCTTGTCACAAGCGATTATATCTATTTCATATCCTATTGCAACGTAGTTCGTTTTGAGTATTTTGTAACCGGCTTTTTTTAAGAATTTCTTAGCGGCCCTCTCACCTACGTTTCCTATTTTTCTTCTCTCTGTGAGCAGCTCAAGAATTTTCATCTTTATTAAGAAATTTCAGAAACGATTTTCTATGTATAGGCGATGGGCCGTAAAGTCTTACGGCGTCCATGTGGTCCTTGGTGGGATAGCCCTTATGCTTTGCAATATTATATTCGGGATAGAGAGCGTCAAGCTCGGCGCACTGTCTGTCTCGGGTAACCTTAGCAAGTATAGACGCTGCAGCAATAGAGGAGCTCTTGGAATCGCCCTTTACGACGGTTTCCGTAGGAATATTGAATCCGCGCGAGCAGTTTCCGTCAATGATGGCAAAGTCAGCCTTTATGGGTAGGGCGTCTACCGCGCGACGCATAGCAAGCATAGAAGCGTTTAATATATTGATTTCGTCTATTTCAGCGGGGGAAGCCTCTGCTATAGCGTAGGCAACAGCTTTCTCCTTAATGATATCAAAGAGAAGCTCTCTTTTCTTTTCACTAAGCTTTTTTGAGTCGTTAAGACCTTCTATCTCTGTGTCAGGAGCAAGAATTACCGCTGCCGCAACTACAGGACCGCAGAGAGGTCCTCTGCCTGCCTCGTCGCAGCCGCATATATTCAGATAACCTTCCTTACGCTTTTCGTTTTCAATATCAAGGTTAGGCATTTGGCTCCTCCAGGGTTATTTTACCTATTTTTGCGCTTCGGAATTCTTCCAGAAGCATATCAGCGCATCTCTCGTGATTTACCACACCGCCGGACATAAGAAGACCTCTCTTCTTTCCAACTAGTTCAAAGAGCTCGTAGGCATCGAGCGCATCTGCCTCCTCATAGGATAGCTTATATCTCTCGGTGAATTCTCTGGGAGCGCACTGCATAAGCTTAGCGCAGAGTACCATCGCAAGCTCCTCGGTGTCAAGGATAGCGTCTCTTATAGCTCCCGTAATGGCGAGATTCTGACCGACACATTCGTCCTCAAACTTTGGCCACAGCACTCCGGGTGTGTCCATAAGATCAAGTCCTATATCGGTCGCAATCCATTGCTTTGTGAGGGTGACGCCGGGACGGTTTTCAACCTTAGCCTTTTTGCCTCCTGCAAGCTTGTTTATAAACGAGGATTTTCCGACGTTTGGTATTCCCACTATCATAGCCTTGAGGCGTCTGCCCTCCATACCCTTGTTTTTATATCTCTCGATTTTTTCTGCAAGGAGGGTGTTTACCGCTTTTGTAAAATCAGCCATTCCAAGGCCTGTAACAGAGTCTATAAGTATAGCGGTTGAACCGTTTGCGTTATAGTATTCAACCCATTTTTTGCTCTTTTGAGGGTCTGCAAGAGTTGCTTTTGTGAGCAGGGTAATAAGGGGCTTTGAGCCTATTATTTTCTTGGTTTCGGGGTTTCTTGAGCTGCGCGGAATTCTTGCATCTATAAGCTCGATTACAACGTCTACCTGAGGCAGACATTCTTTTATTATTCTTTTTGTTTTGGCCATATGGCCGGGAAACCACTGTATAGGATTTTGGGCCATTTTAAACTCCCTTCTGTCGCCAAACGGCGACTGCACAAATGCGTAACGAAATTAGATTTTACACAACTTTCACGCTATGTCAGTCAACTTTACCGAATTGGTCAAACGGATAGAATCGGATAATTACCTTACCTAGGACTGCATCCTCTCTTACGAAGGTTGTAAGGAATGCGCGCGAGTCAGCAGAATTGTTTCTGTGGTCGCCCATAACGAATATCATTCCTTCGGGGACGGTAACCTTTGGAAAATTTGCGTAGTTGTCTTCACCGTCAAGTAATACGTAATCTGTTTCGTCCATCTTTTCGCCATTAAGATAAACTATACTGTTGATTACCTCTATGGTGTCGCCGGCGGTTGCTACAACTCTCTTTACCACAGGCTCGTAGTGACCTGTCTCTCTGTCCTGGCAGACGATAATATCCCCTTTTTGTGGAGTATAGAAAAGATTGGATATTATAAGATGCTCACCGTCCTGAAGGGTGTTTTGCATAGACGGACCTTGAACCACTGCGTGACGGAATACGAAGGTTGTGAGAAGTATAACCGCAAACAGCGTGAAAACGAAAAGCTCGATAAAATCAAAGCGAGCGTCTACCTTTCGCGGCTTTTTTGGATTGTATGTCTCTCTGTCGGGGTCCTCGTATTTATCCTTCTTTTCGATTATCTCAAAGTGCTCGGACACTTCTTCGGCCAGAAGAGTGATGTTTTCCTCAAATGAGCTATCTTTTTCGTAATAGCCGACAGGCTCGGAAAGATTTTCTGAACAGGGAGTGTAATCTGAAAAATGTTCTACGTTTAAAAGTCCCTTGTCATTTTCCGTTTCATCATCGCTGATAATAGAGATTTCTTCACTATCATCGGGAAGAGTAAACACAGCTGATTCGGGAATTATAAATCTGCTTTCAAAATCGCCGTCGTTTTCTTCAGCGGCTTTCGGCTCATCGGCAATTTCCTCAGAGGAGGGAATAATGAGCTCGGTATTTTCATTGTGAATAGCTTCCTCTTTGTTATCAGCTTTGCTTACTGTTTCGTTATTTTCTTCAAATATAGGTTTTTTTGTCGCTGTGGACTTTTTTCTCGTAGTCTTTGAGGGCGTAGTGGAAGCTTTTTTCGTGGGTGATTTTTTAGCGGAAGCAGGCTTCCTTGTGGGAGCAGTAATTTCTTCGCTCTCGGTAGCTTGCGCGTTGTCTATAGGAAAAATTTCTTCCGTGCTCACGTTTTCATTATCTTTCTGCATTATACGTCACCTCCCGTTCTTACTATTAGTAATATTCTACCATAATATTTTTAAAAATACAACACTGAAACAATATTTTATTGAAATAAACGTTGACTTTTTTATTCGGAGAGGCTATAATACTGACGTCTGGTAAGTAAAAGCTATTTTCTGACCAAGATACGCGAGCATCTGAAAAAGGGACTGCTTTTTGCGTAGTCCTTAAATTTTATTAGGAATTTGTTAGTATTTTTTAGAAATTAAGCGACTTTTTTATAAAAGACTATTGCAATTTGGAAAAGTTTGTGCTATAATGTCCATAACTGCGCGTATGCCTATTTGCATGCAACAGTGTATTCAGAACAGTCCTCTGCAATAGCTCAGCACGAATGTTCGTAGATTTAAGGAGGAGCCCAAAATGGAAAAAATTCAGGCTTTTGTAAGTGAGCAGCTTAAAACTGAGGTACCTCAGTTTGGCATCGGTGACGGTGTAAAGGTTTACATCAAGATCACCGAAGGTGAGAAGGAAAGAATCCAGCTCTTTGAGGGAACCGTTATCGCAAGACACGGCGGCGGAATTTCCGAGACCTTTACCGTTAGAAGAGTTTCTTACGGTGTAGGCGTTGAGAAGACTTTCCCCCTTCATTCCCCCAACGTAGACAAGATCGTAGTATTCCGCGAGGCTAAGGTTCGCCGCGCTAAGCTTTACTACCTTCGCGACAGAGTTGGTAAGGCGGCTAAGGTTAAGGAGAAGGTTTAATTCTTCTTATTTCCGCGAAATAAAAAACAACCGCATGAAGCGGTTGTTTTTTATTCTCTTACGCCATTTGCTCGGAGAGCTTTGCACCGCCCACTACGTGGAAATGCAGGTGCTTTACCGATTGGCAGCCGTCATCACCGATGTTGGTAATGATTCTGTAGCCATTGTTAAGTCCTATTTCTGCTGCGATTTTCGGTATAGTCTCGAATATGTGTGAGACGTATTTGGAGTTTTCAGCGTTTACGTCATCGGCAGAAACAATATGAAGCTTAGGTACTACGAGAAAATGTACGGGTGCTTGAGGATTTATGTCATGAAAGGCATAGCACATATCGTCCTCGTAAACCTTTTTTGAGGGAATATCACCCTTGATTATAGCGCAAAATAAACAATCCATTATTTTCACCTCGTTTTTTCTTATATTATACACCTGCTTTTTACTAATGTCAACGGAAAGGAGATAACAAATATGAAAAAATATACGCTTCCGGAATACCCATGCACAGAAGATATGTGGGATGCCCTCGCAAGAGAAAAGAGACCTATAGTCGTATACGGTATGGGAAACGGAGCTGATAAGCTTTTTGCCCGTTTTGAAAAATACGGTATCAAAGCGGCTGAGGTTTTTGCCTCTGACGGATTTGTCCGCGGGCACAGTTTTCGAGGATACAGAGTAAAATCCTTTTCCGAGATAAAGGAAGAGTACAGCGATTTTGTTATTGTCCTTTCGTTTGCCTCGGGAAGAGAAGAGGTAATAGAAATGCTCTCCGAAATCGACGCTCATTACGATATGCTGGTCCCCGATATGCCTGTAGCTGATGAGAATGATTATTTTGACAGAGAGCACTATAATAATCACTACGGAGAAATAGTTGAGACATATAATCTTTTTGAAGATGAGGAGTCACGCGCTATTTATGCCGCAACGGTGAATTATAAGCTTACAGGCAGACTTTCATATTTGCTTAGTGTGTATACTAATAAGACGGATATGTATAGTATAATTTGCAAAAAAAGCATAAAAACGATGATTGATGCAGGTGCATACAACGGAGATACGGCAAAAGAGGCGGTGGGGTATTTCTCTGACATTCGTGAAATTTATGCCATAGAGCCTGATAAAAAGACGTTTAAAAGACTAAGAAAATATGCGGAGAACGCGCCTATAACAGTGCATACCATAAACGCAGCCGTTTTCAGCGAAAACACAAAAGGCAGCCTTTTTGCTGCAGGAAATCGCAACTCAACGGCGGTTGCAACCGCGTCCTATGAGAACAAAGAGCAAGAGATAGATTTTATAACTGTAGACTCTCTAATGGTCGATGCGGATTACATAAAATACGACGTTGAGGGCGCAGAATACGAGGCGCTTGTCGGCTCTCTTAAAACTATTGAGACATCTCGCCCCGCGCTTCTCGTGTCCCTTTATCACAGAAGTCGCGATATTTACTTTTTGCCCAAGTTTCTTGCTAATAATTTGTCGGGATATAAATATTATCTTAGACGACTTCGCGTAATTCCGGCATGGGACCTTAACCTTATACTTATTCCTACTTGATTATTTTCTTTTATTATGATAGAATTAAATAAAAAACAACAGGGTAATGAAATGAAAAGACCTGAAATACTTTCCCCTGCGGGAAATTTTGAAAAAATGAAAGCGGCAATCCTTTACGGAGCAGACGCGGTATATCTTGCGGGTAACGCATTCGGTATGAGAGCGGCAGCAGACAATTTTACCGTTGACGAGCTTAAAGAAGCGATTAAGTATGCTCACGAGCGCGGTGTCAAGGTGTATCTTACCGTAAATACAATGCCCAGAGAATATGAATATCACGCGCTACAAACCTATTTTTCAGAAATAAAGGGAATCGGCATTGATGCGCTTATAATAGCTGACGTTGGAGTTATGACTCTTGCAAAGGAAATGCTCCCTGAGATAGATATTCATTTGTCCACTCAGGCTCATGCCTGCAGTGCTGCGGCTTGTCGCGCCTGGTATGCGCTCGGTGTCAAGAGAATTGTTCTTGCAAGAGAGCTTACACTCGACGAAATTAAGGCAATTAAGGCTAATATTCCCGAGGACCTCGAGATAGAGTGCTTTATTCACGGCTCTATGTGTATTTCTTATAGCGGAAGATGTCTTCTTTCGGGACATATGATAAACAGAGATGCAAACAGAGGTATGTGTGCTCAGCCTTGCAGATGGAATTTCAAGGTTAAATCTATGGAAATCGCTGAAGAAAAGCGCGATGATATGCTTATACCTATGGAAGAGGTTAACGGCGAAACCTTTATTATGTCCAGCAAGGATACCTGCACGATAGAGCATATTCCTGAGCTTATAGAGGCAGGTATAGATTCCTTTAAAATCGAAGGAAGAATGAAGTCAGCTTACTATACCGCAGTAGTTACAAACACCTATAAAATGGCTCTTGATTCATATTTTTCAGGAAATTACGAGTATAATCCGGAGTGGTATAGAGAGCTTGAGTCGGTAAGCCACAGAGATTATGCTTCGGGATATTATTTCTCTGATTCGCATATAGATAGTAATACTGCTTCTACTACGGGATATATAAAGGATAAGGCGTACCTTGCCGTAGTTACCTCATATGATGCAGAGAATAAAATCGCTACGCTTTCTCAGAGAAATAAAATGAAGCTCGGAGATGCTATAGAGATTCTCACACCCGGTAAATGTGGCGTTTCCTCCGTTGTGGGAGAGATGCGTGACGAAAGCGGCGAGATAATTGAAGCTACCTCTCACCCCTATATGACCTTCACGATGAAGTGCGAGCTTGAAGTGAAGCCCGGAGATATTTTAAGAGCGGTTTAAAGGAGCGTACCAATGTTATTTTGGGAAATACTTAAGTCAATATTTTTAGGAATTGTTGAGGGAATTACCGAGTGGCTGCCCGTAAGCTCCACCGGACATATGATAATAGTCGATAAGATTATAAGCCTCAATGTTTCCGAGCAATTTATGGAGCTGTTTTTGGTTGTTATACAGCTCGGCGCGATAGCTGCCGTTCCCGTATTCTTCTTTGATAAATTAAATCCGTTTTCACGAAAGAAGAGCGCCATAGAGAGAAAAGCAACCTGGTCACTTTGGTATAAGGTTATAGTAGGTGTTATACCCGCTGCAATCATAGGAGTTTTGCTTGACGATTTTCTTGACGAACATCTGTACAATTATATAGAAGTCGGAAGGCCAAGCGGTCTTA
>JAZRLJ010000198.1:0-4604 GCA_045646755.1 Eubacteriales bacterium
ACTACCGAGCGGAGAGTGGACTCAATAAGAGCGTTCTTTGCCGCCTGGCTATTTTCATTGATCAGTGCAATTCTCATGGTTATATTTCCTTTCGTTGCAAAAAATTACGGAGTCAGTCGGTTCGGTCCGCGGAAGAGGAACTCTGCCTCTTTGATGGACATACCGAGGAAGAGCATGGTCAGGCGGTCAATGCCAAGACCGAAGCCGCCGTGAGGAGGACAGCCGTACTTGAAGAATTCAAGGTAGAACTTAACGTCCTCTGCAAGTCCCTTCTCCTCAGCCTGAGCCTTAAGGATATCGTATCTGTGCTCTCTCTGTGCACCCGTGGTTATCTCCACACCGCGCCAGATAAGGTCGTATCCGCAAGGAACGCCTCTCTCGTCTCTCATGTGGTAGAAGGCTCTTTCCTTTGCATCGTAGTCGGTGATAAAGAGGAATTCGTGACCGAACATATCCATACAGAGCTGCTTAGTCATTCTCTCCGCCTCAGTGGTAAGGTCGCCCTTAAGCTCGTCGGGAACGGTATATCCGTATCTCTTTTCAAGCTCAGCGTATACGTCGATAAGCTTCATTCTGGGGAAAGGAAGGGTGGGAACGATAATCTCCTGTCCGTAAAGCTCCTTGATTTCTTCACCGTGAGCCTCTTTAACCTTGAGAAGCGCGTATGCAAGAAGCTCCTCCTCCATCTTCATAACGTCCTCAAAGCTCTCAACGTAGGAAAACTCAAGGTCAAATCCGGTAAACTCGGTTGCGTGCTTGTTAGTGTAGGACTTCTCTGCTCTGAATACGGGGCCTGTCTCAAAAATTCTCTCAAGTCCCGACGCCATAGCCATCTGCTTATAGAACTGAGGAGACTGAGCAAGGTAAGCCTTAGTGTCGAAATATTTTACCTCAAATACGTCAGAGCCCGATTCACTTGCAGCGCCGATGAGCTTAGGAGTGTGAATTTCAACGAAATTGCGCTCTACGAGAAATTCTCTCATAGCAGCGGTAAGGGTGGTCTGGAGCTTAAGCATAAGGTGATTTACGTCGCGACGAAGGTCAATCCATCTGTAATCCATCTTTACGTCAATCTCAGAGTCCTCCTTGATAGGAAGCGCCTCTGCTATAGACTCTATCTTCATAGAGGTGGGGTACATCTCCTTGCCTCCGAGCTTTACGTACTCGCTGGCAACTACCTCGCCCTCAAAGGTTACAACAGAGTGTATGGTGAGCTTATCAAGCATCTCAAGCATCTCGGGATGCTCTTCCTTGATAACTGTAATCTGGAGCTTACCTGTTATATCCTTAACTACGATAAACGCCATATTCTTCTTGTTACGGAAGTTTTCAACAAAGCCCTGCACCTTGCAGATGCCGGGGGCTACGTCTTTTATATAGGTTCTTTCCATTTTCTTGTTCCTCTCAAAATATTTATCTAAGTAATTATACTCTAATTTACAAAAAAAGTCAATAGATAGATTTTTCGTTTATTAAAAAGCAAAAGCGAAAAAATCAACCGCCGTTTTGTAAGCGGCGGTCAACAGTTAATTTATTCTACCGAATCGGGATTTATAACGTCTCTTCCAAGCTCCTCGCGCATAGACGTCCACGCTCTGTTGGGAACGGGAGGGTTAAACGCGGGAAGCTCTATTTCGGGATTGTTTATTCCGGGGGTTGAGCCTGTGCTTCTTAAACTTTTGCCGTGAAAATCCATTTCCTGCTGTTGCTTTTTAGTTTCCTTTTTAGGTGCCATTTTTTATTTTCTCCTTTCTAAAGGTATACTTATGTTTACACAAACGCTGTTTTTTATACTTTGCTTGACTTTTTTCGAAAAATGTGATATTATAAATTCGAAAGGATTTTATGCTATGCTATACAACAATTTAAGCTCTTATTTAAGAGAAAAATACGGCAAAAGAATGAAAAAAATATGCATAGATGCGGGCTTTACCTGTCCAAACAGAGACGGAAAATGCGCTACGGGAGGCTGTATATTCTGCGGTGAGAGAGGCGCGGGAGAGCATATAAATTACACTCTTTCGATTCGCGCTCAGGTAGAAGAGGCTCTCTCGACTTCAACGGGCGACGACCTCTTTATCGCTTATTTTCAAAATTTTACGAACACCTACGCACCGGTTAATATATTGAAGGAAAGATACGACAGTGCTCTCATAGACGAGAGAATAAAGATTCTCTCTATAGGAACACGTCCCGACTGTATTGACGAGGACATAGCAAAGCTCATATCAGAGTACAACGAAAAATACGAGGTTTGGGTGGAGCTTGGCTTACAAACGGCAAACGATACAACGGCAGAAATAATAAACAGAGGCTACAAGCGTGAGGCGTTTGAAAAGGCTATGTCTATTTTAGAAAAGTACAAAATCAAGACCGCTGTTCATCTTATGCTAGGACTTCCGAAAGAAACAAAAGCTGACGCTATACTAAGCGCAGAATACCTCTCGCGCTTCGACCTTTTCGGTGTTAAAATTCACTCTCTGTACGTTATGGAGGGAACAAAACTTGCGAAAGAATACAGAGAAAACCGCTACACGCCCCCTACTCTTTCCGAATATGCCGATGCCGCAAGCGAGGTTCTTGCAAGAATTTCACCAAGCGTTGTAGTACATAGAATTACGGGCGACTGCCCTCGCGATATGCTCGTAGCTCCCGAATGGAACAGAGATAAAAATACTATTATAGATGCAGTAAACTCAGCTATGAAGGAAAAGAAATATAAACAGGGGTTGCTTTTTAAATAAACTGCGCAAAAAGACTTGCGCGTCTCGGATTCGTCATAGTATCCAGGACGTACAAGTCTTTTGTCTTTTGCTATTTTTCTCATAACACAAGCAATAGTTCAATTGATTAAATATTATCATGCCGGAAAGAAGATTGTGCAAAAATACTTACAGAAATGATTGAAGCATAAAAAATTCAGTAACCAATAGTATTTAAATAAAATATTCGGCAGCCCGATATCTTGCGACAAAGGGCTGCCGATTTTCTTTTTTATCAACAAATCTATTGATTTTATGTCGGTATTACTTAAAATACTTAACCATAGATTTGAACATCTTTATATCGTAGTCGCCGACAACGTTACGGTACAGACCTGCGCCTACACGCTCGGAGTGTCCCATCTTACCAAAGACTCTTCCGTCGGGAGAAGTTATACCTTCTATTGCAAGAGCAGAACCGTTGGGGTTGTAGTCAATATCGTAGGTTGCGTTTCCGTCAAGGTCAACGTACTGAGTAGCAATCTGACCGCCTGCGATAAGGCTCTTTATCATTTCATCGGTAGCAAGAAATTTACCTTCACCGTGAGAAATCGGAACGTTATATACATCGCCTACGTTAGTATCTGCAAGCCAGGGGGACATATTAGACGCTATGCGTGTTCTTACAATCTTGGACTGGTGACGAGCTATATTATTAAATGTAAGAGTCGGGCAGGTCTCATCGGTGTCGATTATCTTACCGAAAGGAACAAGACCGAGCTTAACGAGTGCCTGGAATCCGTTACAGATACCGCACATAAGTCCGTCACGGTTGTCAAGAAGGTCGGTTACAGCCGCTTTAACGTCAGAGCCTCTGAAGAACGCGGTAATGAACTTACCAGAGCCGTCGGGCTCGTCACCGCCTGAGAATCCGCCGGGAACGAAGATTGCCTGAGACTCTGCTATCTTACCAGCGAAGGTCTCCGCGCTTCTCTTAACTCCGTCTGCGGTAAGGTTATTGATAACGAAAATTTCGGGCTCTGCACCTGCATCTCTTACTGCCTTCGCCGAGTCAAACTCACAGTTAGTGCCGGGGAATACGGGAATAAGAACCTTAGGCTTTGCAACCTTTACTCTGGGCGCTACTCTCTTTGTATCCTCAAACGAAACAGTCTTGATTTCGTCCTTGGGAGAAGCTATATTGCAGGGGTAAACAGACTCGAGCTTATCCTCATAAGCGCCGACTACCCTCTCTGCATCGAGAGTCGTATCGCCGTAGGTATACGCCTTATCGTCGGTTACAAAACCGATAGTCTTGCCTATATCGAGGTCCTCGGAAAGCTCAAGAACGAATGAGCCGTAATTGTATCCGAAGAGGTCGGAAAGAGTGAGGTCGGAATTGAACTTAAATCCGTATCCATTACCTACGCTCATCTTAAGAACTGCCTCAGCCACACCGCCGATAGTGGGAGTGTATGCGCTGAGAACCTTGCCCTCTCTCATAAGGCCTGTTACCTTGTCAAAGAGAGAAAGAAGAGACTCGGTTACGGGAAGTCCGTCTACATTGTACTCGGGACTTACAATAACTACCTTGGAGCCTGCCTTCTTAAATTCGGGTGAAACAATATTCTTGATGTTTTCTGTTGTTACTGCGAATGAAACAAGGGTGGGAGGAACATCGATATCTTCGAATGAGCCGCTCATTGAGTCCTTGCCGCCGATAGCTGCAATCTTGAGCTCCATCTGAGCCTTGAATGCGCCGAGAAGAGCTGCGAGGGGCTTGCCCCAACGCTTGCCATCTTTCATGGGCTTCTCGAAATATTCCTGGAATGTGAGATAAACTTCTTTGAAATCCGCACCTGCGGCGATGAGCTTCGAAACGGATTCGATAACTGCAAGATA
>JAZRLJ010000199.1:0-9680 GCA_045646755.1 Eubacteriales bacterium
CCGTGCTCGTTTCTGGTGCACTGCTTCGCGGTGAACTTGTAAGCACCGTGGGAGGTACCGATGGAGATGGCGAGAGAGTCAACACCCGTTCTGGTAACGAACTCCTCAACCTCTTCGGGCTTAGTGTAAGAGGAATGCTCAGCAACTACGTCGTCTTCAACGCCTGCGAGAACTCCGAGCTCACCCTCAACTACAACGCCGCGAGCGTGAGCGTACTCAACAACCTTCTTGGTGAGGGCGATATTGTCCTCGAAGGAGTGGTGAGAGCCGTCGATCATAACGGAGGTAAATCCACCGTCGATACAGGACTTACAAACGTCAAAGTCTGCGCCGTGGTCAAGGTGAAGAGCAAGATCAACACCGCTATCTTCAACAGCAGCCTTAGCAAGGGCCATAAGGTATGCGTGCTTAGCATACTTTCTTGCGCCTGCGGATACCTGAAGGATAACGGGGGACTGTTCCTCGGCAGCAGCCTCGGTGATCGCCTGAATAATCTCCATATTATTGATATTGAAAGCTCCGATTGCGTAACCGCCCTCGTAAGCCTTCTTGAACATTTCTTTCGTTGTTACAAGTGCCATGTCAAATCTCCTCGTTTAAGTTTTACATATATATTCTACACGCTTCGCGAGGAAAAATCAAGTCTTATTTTAAAAGTTTAGAAAAGATTTGTTTTAGAGGCTGTTTTCGTGCTTTTTTCTGAGAATTTCCACGTTCTCCTCTACAACCCTCTTTTTCAGTGGATACCAAAACCACAGTATTGCGGAGAGTCCTATGAACCCAAGGGCGGGGACAAGAGTTGAGATAGAGAATATTCCGTCGAGCACATCTCTGTCAAACGCGCTTTCCTGAGAATATCCGATAAGGGAAAGAAGCAGTCCTGTAAGACCTGCGCTTGCCGCCTGACCGAGCTTTCGTGAGAAGGAATAGAGCGCATATATCGAGCCGTCCTCACGCACACCGTTCTTTATTTCGGAGTAGTCAATAACGTCTGTTATCAGCGCCCAGGACACCATAGAGAATATACCGAGTCCCAGCCAGCTTAAAAGGTTAAGAGCGACATACACCCACACGTTTTCGGGACGGATAAAGAAGAGGAAGAGGCATATTCCTGCGGCGAGCAGATTTGAGATAACGCTCATTTCTGCCTTTCCGATTTTTCTTGCGATAGGCTTTGCAAGGGCGGCGGCAAGCAGCATTGAGCCCATCATGGCGACAGTCGAGGCAGACTGAGCAGAGGTGTTGCCGTAATAGTTAGGGAAGACGTAGTTTGACATAGACTGCAAAGTAAGCTGAGCAAGAAGCATAAGCACGGAGGCGACGATAATTGATATTATAGCCTTGTTTGAAAGAAGGCTACCGAGCAGTTTTTTTACTGGCTGTCTTTCTCGTCTTTCGGGAACAGGCGAGGTTACTCTCTCGGTCGTCAGGATAAAGCATAGTATATAGGAGATTATTGCAAGAATAGAGAATATTCCCGCAATAGTTGTGAATGCTCTTCCGCTAAGCACTGTGTTATCCCCGATTTTTTCATAGGCAAAGAGGGGGATACCCGCGCCTATTATCACGCCTGCGAGCGTACTTCCCATAGTTCTGTAGGTTGAGAGGGACTGTCTGTCGTCCGGCTCTCTCGATATAGCCGATGCCATAGAGCCGTAGGGAATGTTTATAGAGGTATAGAATACCGAGCCCCATAGAATATAGGTTATCACGAGCCAGCTTATCTTGAAGGTCATGGAATAATCCGCAAACGCCGATTGGTATATAAGAAACGACGAAAGGGCAACCGGACCGCACATTCTTAGCAGCCACGGCTTGAATTTTCCGTGTTTTGTGCCCTTGCTTCTGTCACAGATTCTTCCCATAGCGACGTCGGTAAAGGCGTCTACGAGTCGCGCAAGCATTATAACGATTCCGACAACGAATGCGGAAACGCCCATTACGTCGGTATAGAATTTTAAGAGAAACGAGGAGGAAAGAATAAAGGTGAAATCATTGCCGAAGTCACCGAGAAGGTATCCTATTTTGTCCCTTATACCAAAGGGGCGTTTGGAAATTTTTATATCTGACATAAAAGCAGCCTTTCGGAAATTACTGCGTTTATTTTGCTCCGCGAATGGAAAAATATACGCACACCGAAAGGCTACAAGTTTGTTTTAAATTTTAGGATTTCTGCAAATAGGCTTGAATTTACAGTATTCGCAGGGGGATTTTTTCTTTTCGATAAGAGGCTTTGCGGAAATATCTCCGCTTCTCATTTTGCGAGTGACTCTTCTTACCGATTCCTCTACCGTCTCTCTGAGTGTCTTCCATGAGTCCTCGGTGTAAAGAAATTTGTCACTTCCCTTGTAGTATCCGCCGTCCTTGGTGAGTCTTACGGGAAGATACCTTGAGTTCATTGCCGCGACGCTTACCGCATCGTCAAGCATCATTCCCTGTCTTTTCTGGTCGGAAACAACCGCCTTTTTCTCTTCCTCTGCCGAGTCATGAGAAATTTTTACGTCGGAGAGGTCGGATTTTACGTAGATGACGCCTGCGGGAATAAGCCTTCCTCCCTCCTTGACACCTATATCGTCGAGAAGAGCCTCATTCTTTGTGTCAACTATGGCGCTGAGGTAGAGGAACATCTGCAGATTCTGACCTTTTTCAAGGTCTTCGGGCTTAAAATCCTTTTGTCCGGTCTTGTAGTCTGCCACACGCACGTAGACGTCTCCCTCAAATCGGTACGCGTCAACTCTGTCGACAGAGCCCTTTATGAGAGTTTTCGTCCCGTCTGTGTCGGATATGGTGAGCAGCTCGGGGCATAGCTCACCCCTGCCGCCTATCCTGAGCTCAAAGTATTTAGGCATATAGCGTGAGTCGGAAAATTCGTCGCAAAGTCCGTCTATTATAGGCGCTGATGCACGGACGAGTCTCTTTATCAGCATTCCGGTACGCACGTCGGTGCGGGACTCCTCAGGCATAACAGAGGTGATATAAGCGTTTGCCGAGCGCTGTATCATCTCGTTTTTTTCCTCTTCTTTCAGAGAAGAGAGGTTTTTCTCTTCCTGCTGTGCAATAGTGAAGAAGTTTTCGAGTATTGCGTGGATAAACGAGCCTATGTTACGGGCGTCGAGCTTTGCTCTGTCATTTTCCTCGAGGCTTAGGTCGTATCTGCAGAAATAAGCGAGAGGACAGTTGTTGTAGCTGTCTATCTTTGACTGCGAGAGCTCTATTTCATTCGGGTAAAGTTGGCTTGTTACGTTGCTTGTGAGTGTCATTTCGGTGTTTTCCACGCTTTGCTCGGCTACTCTTACAAGCTCGCCGTATCCCGACGTGTCGAGAGCCTTTTTTACCGCTTCGTATTCCGTACTGTCAAATTTACCGAGTGAGAGAAGCGCCTGCGTCGGTGAATATGAGATTTCGCTCTCGGAAACGTCGCGTATTCTTTGGAGCTGTATTCCGCTTGTAATCTCAAGAATTCTGTCAATTGCCTCGGAACGCCTTTGGGGAGTGTAATCTGCATTTTTCAGCGAGTAAGTTAGCGTTACGCTTTCCTTAGCATAGAGTAGGGCTCTGCTGAGCGAGTAAAGACTCTTAGCTTCTTTTACAAGGAGTCCCGACTCAAACGGGAGTCCTATTGTCGCAAGCTCTTCCTTGTCCTTATCAGTAAAATAGGAATCCGAGCTTATCGGTGTCGGAAGCTCGCCGCGGTTTGCTCCTAATATATATACGTGTTTTTTCTCCGAGAGTCTTGCGATACCGGCAGATACGGCAACCACAGAGTCTGAGTATGACGGAATTTTCGATATAGCGGCGGCAGAGAAGGTGATTTTCAGCTGAGCAATAAATCCGTCAAGGTCTGATTTCGCATCTCCGCACACCTCCACAAGAGTGTCAAGTGAATCACATATAGCCTTGTATATTCTCTCGTTTTCCGCCGCAAGCTCGTCCTCACCGAGTGCATGAAGCTCCTCGCTTCTGTCGGTGATTTTTCCGTAAAGGTCTATCACGCGCATAAAGGAATAGAGAGCGGCAGCATAGTCCCTTACAAATACGGCAGAGGAGAGTGTGTCGGAGAGCTCGGTAAGAGGGTCTATAAGTGCGTGGCGCACTCTGTCAAGCTCGACAAGCCTTCTGTCCGTATCCTCTCTCTTAAAGGGTGAATATCCGTCAGGATTCATATTCCATGCTATCCCATCGGTAAATCGTCTTCCGCTTATACCCCACTTCTCGCAGTAGATTTCAAGCGCGTCACATTCCTCTCTCGTAATTGAGGAAAGTCCGCATTTTGCGTGTGATATAACGTCCTCGCGCATAAATCCGCCACTCACGGCGCTGAGCGCGGTGTATATAAGCTTTATTGCTTCAAACGAGGAGGCGTCTCTGCTCTTTGATATGAAGAGAGGGACGAGTGCGCCTTTAGCCGAGACGTCGAGAATACCTGCGTATCTCGATATATCTCCCGCTATGACCGCAAAGTCGGAATATGATGCTCCGAGCATAACTTTTCGTCTGATATCAGAGATTATAAAGTCGCATTCAGTATACGGGTCACTTGCTTCAAAAATTCTTACTTCGTTGGGATTTTGTAAATAAATATTTTCAATTACAGGGGTTTTGTGCCAAAGATACCGACAGATTTCGTATATATTCTCATTTCCGCTTTTTACTCCGTCGATACGTCTAAGCTCTGTTTTTTCACCGAGCCTGTTAGCTGATGAGACGAGTCTTTTTTCGGTGAGGAGAATTTCGGAATATTCAAACGAGTCTCTCATTGACTTAGGTAAATCAAGAAGCACGGAGAGAGAAGTCTCGCCTATAAGGAGCTCAACCATTCTGTACTGAGGCTCTGTAAACGAGGTGAATCCTTCGATGAAAAATTCGGTATCTCTGAAGGCTTCTCTGTTTTCTTTGAGCATTTTTACGGCCGCGCCTATATCCTCGGAGGAGTCGGCATATTTTTCCGAGAGCAGCTTTTTATAGAGCGCTCTTATTCGTATCAGGTCGTCAAGCTTTTTTGAGAGCCTTTTATCGTTTCCGATTTTTAGCTTTGCTTCTTCCAGCTCTTCCGTCCCCAGCGCGAGTCCGTCGCTCTCTTGCGTTGTAGCGAGTGCGCGCTTTACCATACCGTAGTTTACATCGGGCTTTCCGTCGGTTACCGACAGGGTGGGAGCAAGCTCGGAGAGTGCTCGCCACATGATAAGAGAGCTTTTTACTGTGTCACAGTATTCTTTGTCGACACCGCCGAGCGCTCTGAATACAGAGTTAGAAAATCTTGTGAAATTGGTTACCTCAAAAAGTGTTGGAGCACTGTCACCAAGAAGAGCGGCAAGCTCCTTCTCTGCGGCTACGGTTTGCTGCTCGGGGACTATAAGCATAGCTCTTTTTCCGCTTGCTATCGTGTTTTTTATTTCTTCTCTTATAATGAGAGGAGCTTCGGAAGAATACGAGCCCTCAATAAGTCTAAGCATAGCTTTTACCCCCTAAGATATTTTTCACTTATTTTATAACCGTAATTTCTCGAGGAGAGAATTATTTTTTCACCCTCGGTCTCAAGCTTTTCGCGCAGGTAATGGACGTAGACGTGTATGATACCCTTGTCTGCCTTTTCCTCCCACACCTCCGACAAGATACGCTCCCTGGATACGAATTCTCCGTTTGCCGAGATAAGAAGAGAGAGCAGGCGGTACTCAAGCTCTGTGAGCTTTATTGCCTTTGCTCCTATTTTTACAGTCCTCTCGCAGTCTGTGACGGTGAGTTTCGGTGTGCCCTCACCCGACAGGAGCGCGGATATTGTGTCGATAGAAAACGGGAGAGAAATATCGCCGCCCTCCTTCTTCATCTTAAGACCTGCCACTGAGCTAAAGCTATCGTCCTCTCCGTCCACAAGCACAAGGTCGCATTCAGCAACGTCGTTAAGAAATAGACGGACAGCTCTCGCATCCTTTGGTAGACTGAGCTTTATTTTCTGAAAGAGGTAATCGTTATGAGTATAAACGCCAACGTTTTTTATCTTTTCGGTCATGTTTATATACCTGAATTCTAATTTATTAGAATAATTATATAACTTTTTTTCCTAACTGTCAATAGGTGTGAAAAGTAAATATACCGCAGAGCAACATTTACAATCTCTCGGGCAATTTTTACAATTGTTGTGCGCTCTATACTATTGTATAATAAGGTAGATATAAATACAAAAGGAGTCGTTTGAATATGAACAACGATATGATTAAAGAGCTTTATACCATAGGACTTATCCCCGTAATCAAGATTGAGAATCCCGATGATGCACTTCCTCTTGCGAAGGCGCTTATCGACGGCGGACTTCCCGCAGCTGAGATTACCTTCAGAACCAAGTGCGCGGCTGAGGCTATTAAAAATATCACCGATGCATACCCCGAGATGCTCGTAGGCGCAGGCACTGTTCTTACCACAGAGCAGGTTGACGCGGCTATCGCTGCGGGCTCTAAGTTCATCGTATCCCCCGGTCTTAACCCCAAGGTAACCGCTTACTGTCTTTCCAAGGGCGTTCCCATGATACCCGGCTGCTCTAATCCCTCTGATATCGAGGTTGCTCTCGAGCTTGGACTTACCACCGTTAAGTTCTTCCCCGCAGAGGCTGCAGGCGGTCTCAAGATGCTCAAGGCCATGGCTGCTCCCTACGGTCAGCTCACCTTTATGCCCACCGGTGGAATCGGCGCTGATAACCTTCTCGACTACCTCAAGTTTAACAAGATAGTTGCTTGCGGCGGTTCGTTTATGGTTAAGGATGAGCTTGTAAAGGAAAAGAAGTGGGACGAAATCACCGCTCTCACCAAGAACGCAGTTAAGACTATGCTCGGTCTTGAGTTTGCTCACATCGGTATCAACGCTGACTGTGAGGAAGAGGGAAGAAAGAATGCAAAGCTCTTCGAGCTTATGTTCGGTATGCCTCTTCGCGAGACCTCTAAGTCTGTATTTGCAGGTGCTTCCTTCGAGTTTATGACCAAGAAGGGCCCCGGTAAGCACGGTCACATCGGTATCGCTACCAACTTTGTTGACAGAGCGATGGCTTACTTTAAGAGACTTGGATTTGAGTTTGACGAGTCCAGCATCACCTACGACGAGAAGACCGGCAAGCCCAAGTTTGCATATTTCAAGGACGAGATTGCAGGCTTTGCAATTCACATTGTAAACAAGTAAAATCCGTAAGGGCGCTCCGCGTGGGCGCCCTTTATGACTGTAAAGGAAAATTTATGAGACTTGATAAATTCCTCTCCGAAATGGGAATCTCGACGAGAAAGGAAACGGCACTGCTTGCAAAGAAGGGGCAGATACTCGTTGACGGAGAGCCCTTTCGCGATTCGTCAAAGCATATTGATCCAGAAAAGAGCAGAGTGGTTTTCTGCGGAAGAGAAATAAAGTATTCAAGATACGTCTACGTTATGTTAAATAAGCCCGAGGGATACGTCAGCGCGACCGAGGACTCAAGGCTTCCCGTAGTTACCGAGCTTCTTTCCGAGGAGCTTCGGAGAATGGAGCTTTTTCCCGTAGGAAGACTTGACAGAGATACTGTGGGACTTATGATTCTCACTAATAACGGACCTCTTGCGCACAGACTTCTCTCACCCAAAAGACACGTAGAGAAGGAGTATTACTTTAAATGTGCTGAGCCTCTTACTCGGGGCGCTGAGGAGAGATTTAAGAATAATATCGTCCTTGCCGACGGATACGAGTGCAAGAGCGCAGTGCTTATTCCCGACTCTGACCGAATGGGAGGCAGAATAATTCTCACTGAGGGGAAATACCATCAAATAAAGAGAATGATAGCCTCTCTTTCAAATAAGGTAACTTATCTTGAAAGAATAAGATTTTCGGATATAGGACTTGATGGGGGATTAAAAAGAGGCGAGTGGAGGCTTCTTTCCGAAGAGGAAAAACAAATTTTACAAAGAGATGAAAAGTGACTAAAATTCTCTTTACAAACAGGAAAAAATGTGATAAAATATTAAAGGCCGATTTTTTGTCGGTAACCTAAAATTTTTGGAGCAAAAATGGATATCGTAAAGACTTTAGCAAAAGAATTTAACATTAAAGAGGAGCAGGTAGTAAATACCGTAGCTCTTATCGACGAGGGAAACACCATTCCCTTCATTTCAAGATACCGTAAGGAAGTGACGGGCAGTCTTGACGACGCAACCCTTCGTGACCTTTTTGACAGACTTCAGTATCTGCGTAAGCT
The DNA here is from genome assembly GCA_045646755.1 of Eubacteriales bacterium. Lineage (GTDB taxonomy): Bacteria > Bacillota > Clostridia > Oscillospirales > CAG-272 > UBA1740. The sequence goes on from JAZRLJ010000199.1 coordinate 8,204, forward strand.
TGAGGAGCGCAGAGCGGAAATATCCTCTCTTATCGAGGCTCAGGAGAAGCTTACTCCCGAAATCACACTTGCGCTTAACAATGCTACTACTCTCGTAGAGCTTGAGGATATATACAGACCCTTTAAGCCTAAGCGTACGACCAGAGCGTCTATCGCAAGAGCAAAGGGACTTGAGCCCCTTGCAAATTACATTCTCGAGCAGAGAGACTCATACGAGCCCTCTATTGAGGCTTATGCAGAGGAGTTTATCTCGGCAGAGGAGGGCAAGGAGGTTGCAGATGCGGCAGCTGCTCTTGCAGGAGCTTGTGACATAATCGCAGAGGACGTATCAAACAGCGCGGATATAAGAAAGATGCTCCGCGAATATACTATTGCCTACGGCTCTCTTGCTACAAAGGGACTTACCGAAGAGACCTCCGTTTACGAAAACTACTACGAATTTTCCGAGCCTATAAAGAAGCTTAAGGGACACAGAATTCTCGCTATAAACAGAGGTGAGAAGGAGGACTTCCTCAAGGTTAGCGTAACTCTTCCTACCGAGGACGGAATTGCGCAGCTTGTAAGCAAGGTCGTTACCAATAAGAAATCTCCTGCGCTTTCTTATATAATGAATACTCTCGCAGATGCCTATGACAGACTTCTTTTCCCTGCAATCGAGAGAGAAATCAGAACCTCGCTCTTCGATGATGCTGCCGAGGGCGCACTCAAGGTCTTTGCCGAGAACCTTCGTAACCTTCTTCTCGTTTCTCCCATAAAGGGAAAGACCGTACTCGGCTATGACCCCGGCTACGGACACGGCTGTAAGCTTGCGGTAGTTGACAAGACCGGTAAGGTAATGGATACTGCGGTTATTTACCCCTTCCGTTCTAAGGGTAATCCCAACGAGGCTGATTTGGCTAAGGCAAAGGCTATCGTTCTCCGTCTTATAAAGAAGAATAACGTTGATATAGTTTCTATCGGAAACGGTACTGCTTCCCGCGAGTCTGAGCGCTTTATCGCAGATACTATCCGCGACCCCGAGTGTCCTAAGGGCGTTAAGTACACCATAGTATCCGAGGCTGGCGCTTCCGTTTATTCCGCATCTAAGCTTGCTACTGACGAATTTCCTGACTTTGACGTAATGCAGAGAAGCGCGATTTCCATAGCAAGAAGACTTCAGGACCCCCTTGCAGAGCTTGTTAAGATTGAGCCTAAGGCTATAGGTGTAGGTCAGTATCAGCATGATATGAAGCAGGCAAGACTTACCGAGGCTCTCGGTGGAGTTGTTGAGGACTGTGTTAACGCGGTTGGCGTTGATATTAACACCGCATCTCATTCTCTCCTTTCCTACGTTTCAGGAATAAATGCAACCGCAGCGAAGAATATCGTTGCTTACAGAGAGGCAAACGGTGAGTTTAAGACCAGAAAGCAGCTTCTTAAAGTACCTAAGATAGGAGAGAAGGCGTTCACTCAGTGCGCAGGATTCCTTCGTATCCCA
>JAZRLJ010000200.1:0-3797 GCA_045646755.1 Eubacteriales bacterium
CAGAACTCCGCTGCGTGACGTGCGGTATTTGAGTTCTCTGCTCTGAAGGTAGGACCGAAGGTGTATATGTTACCGAATGCCATAGCGTAGGTCTCGCCCTCAAGCTGACCTGAAACGGTGAGGTTAGCGCTCTTGCCGAAGAAATCCTGTGAGAAGTCTACGCTTCCGTCCTCAAGTCTCGGAGGATTCTCGACGTCAAGAGTAGTTACTCTGAACATCTCGCCCGCGCCCTCTGCGTCCGAGCAGGTGATGATGGGGGTATGAACGTATACGAATCCGCGGCTGTGGAAGAAGGAATGAATTGCGTAAGCAACCTCGCTTCTTACTCTGAATACCGCAGAGAAAAGATTGGTTCTGGGACGAAGGTACGCCTGCTCGCGAAGGAACTCAACCGAATGGCGCGTAGGCTGAAGAGGATAGTCGGGAGTAGAAGTTCCCTCTACCATAATCTCGCTTGCCTTAAGCTCGAAGGGCTGCTTTGCTCCGGGGGTGAGCGTAAGAATACCCGTAACAACGAGCGCTGCGCCTACGTTCTGCGAAGCTATCTCGTCATAGTTTGCTACTTTATCTCTTTCAAAAACTACCTGAACACTTTTGAAGTATGAGCCGTCGTTAAGGTCGATAAATCCGAAAGCCTTTGAGTCTCTGAGGTTTCTTACCCAACCTCCAACTGTAACGCTCTTACCGCCAAACGAGGCGCTATCAGCGTAAATTTCTCTTATCAGAGTTCTTTCCATTGTCGAAATCTCCGTTTTCGTTAAATATATTATAATAATATAGTATAGCATAGAAAAATATTTTTTTCAATGCTTTTTAAAATATTTTTATCAGACAGAAAAGAACGGATACGCAATGAGGAAATAAACGATAAGCGATATAGCGTCAACCGCGGTTGTTATAAAGGGAGACGCCATTACCGCAGGGTCGAGCCCCACCCTCGAGGCGAGTATGGGGAGAGCCGATCCAACGAGCTTTGCTATAATTACGGTAAGAGCAAGAGTCACCGCCACTACGGCTCCTACGGTCAAAGTGACCTCTGCGTTATTCATAATAAGTCTGTCGATGAGCATTATCTTGCCGAAGGCTACTGCGCCAAGCGTTATGGCGCAGAGTATTCCAACTCTTATCTCCTGCCACCACACGAGAAGAAAATCAGACCTTTTAACCTCTCCGAGAGAAAGTCCTCGAACGAGAGTTACGGACGACTGGTTTCCGCTGTTTCCTCCCGTATCCATAAGCATGGGAACGAAGAGGACGAGGACTGTAGCAAGTCGAGCCTCAAAGCTCGCTAAAATCGTGCTGGAAAGCGTAGCGGAAATCATAAGAAGAAGCAGCCAGGGAATTCTGGATTTGAATATAGAGAATGCCGAGCTTTTAAGATAGGGGGTCTCAGTGGGCGTGATAGCCGCCATCTTGGATATATCCTCCTCGGTTTCCTGCCCGAGAACCTCAATAGCGTCATCGACGGTAACTATGCCGACAAGCCTTTTTTCGTTATCAACGACGGGAAGCGCAAGAAAGCCGTATTTCTCGATTTTTCTCGCCACCTCCTCGCGCTCGTCGGTCGTGTATGCGTAAATTACCGAGCGCTCCATTATATCCGAAATCTTGGTTTCGGGAGAGGAGATTAAGAGGTCCTTTGCCGTAACTATTCCTATAAGGCGTCTCTGTGAGTCGGTAACGTAGCAGGTGTATATCGTCTCCTTGTCAATAGCCACTCGGCGAAGGTGTAGAAGCGCCGCCTCTACCGTCATATGCTCGACGAGCCTTACGTACTCGGGTGTCATTATAGTTCCGGCTGAGTCCTTTGGATAGCCGAGAAGCTCGTTTATTCTGTTTCTGTCCTCGGGTGAGGAGTTTCTGAGAATTTTCTTGACTATATGCGCGGGCATTTCCTCAATTACGTCAACCGTATCGTCAAGGTAAAGCTCGGAGAGCATCTCTGAGACCTCGCGGTCGGAAAAAGCGCCTATAATACGCTCCTGCAGCTCGCTGTCCATATGAATAAAAAGCTCGGAGGCTGTGTCCTTATGCAAAAGTCTAAATAGCCTTACCTGAAATTCACTCGGGATTTCGGGAAGTATCTCGGCAAGGTCTACCGCAGGAACGTCGCCCATTATCTCGGTCAATTCAGCATAGCGACGAGCCTCGAGAAGCTCTGTGATTTTTTCTTTTCTGATTTCGATTTCAGTCATTTTTACTCCCTTTCACCGAAGCGGAAGGGAACGTAGGCAACAAAAAAAGCGCCGAGCGCCCTTAAAAGCTTCGGATATTGTTATTAAGTTGAAAAGCTTTACGGCATCGCCCGTGCAAGTCCATTGTTTTTTCTTACTCCTTATTTTTGTTAAAAGCCACGGCTTTCATACTTTTCGTCTTATTATAAACCTCTATTTTTTATTTGTCAAGAGTTTTTTTACCGACAGAAGCTCCCCTGCTCCCATAAGAATTATATCTCCCTCGGTTGATTTTAAAAATTCGGGAACGTCCGATTCACACGGACAGTATACTGCGCCTATCTCCCTTGCAAGACGCTCCGAGCTGACGCCGTAGGTATTTTCTTCCCTTACCGCATCTATATCAAGAAGCAGAGTATAATCGGCGGTGGAAAGAGAGGAAACAAACCCCTCCCAGAGTCCCGCCGTTCTTGAATAGGTATGCGGACGAAAAACTACGGTGACCTTTCCTCCCGTTCGCTCCCTTATCGCCCTGACCGACTCGCGTATCTCGGTGGGGTGGTGTGCGTAATCGTAATACACCCGTCTTTTCTCATACTCTCCGACAAATTCAAGTCTGCGCTCTATACCCGAGAATTCCTCTATTGAGGCTATCGCGCACTCGGGCTCTATCCCCTCCTCCATAGCCGCGCTAAGTGCCGCGGCAGCATTCAGAATATTAAAGTCTCCCGACATATTAAGTCTCACCTCGCGCGCCTCTCTTCCCTTTGGGAAGAACTTAAAAACAAGCCCTCCTCCGTCCGAAGAGATATACTCAAAGCGATAGTCGCTAAAAGCGGCCTTTCCAAAGGTGACCACCCTCTGCCCCGACCTCATAGCCAGGGATAAAAGCCTCTTGTCGTCTGCATTTACAAGAATTTTTCCCGCCCTTTTCATAGCGCGAAGAAAGGACTCGGAAAGTATGTCTATATTTTCAAAATAGTCGGTGTGGTCAAGCTCGATGCAAAGAAAGACGGCAAGCGTCGGCGAGAACGAGAGAAAGGAATCCTTATACTCGCACGCCTCGTATATAAGGTAGTCAAGAGAGCCTATGGAAAAAGGAAGGCTACTGCCCGATAGTGCCGCTCCCGACAGCACTGTAGGACACTTGCGCGCGTCTTTAAAAAGCTTGCCTATCATAGCGGTGACGGTGCTCTTGCCATGACTACCGCTGACACCGATACGCCTCTCATAGCATTCCATAAGAGCGCCGAGCAGCCTATCCCTGCTTACCTCGGGAATATTCTCCCTCTCACCTAAGAGGCGCTCCGGGTGAGTGCGGTCTATCGCGTGGGAGTAGACGATAAGACTAGTATCGGGTGGAAGCGACTCTCTCACGCCGATTACTATATCCTCACCTGCTTCCATAAGCGAATTTATAAGCGGCTCTCCCTGTCTGTCACTGCCCGACGCCGAAATGCCGAAATGACGGCAAAGACAAAAAAGTGAGCGCATACTGACACCGCCGACACCGATAAAATAAATCCGTCCGCCCCCCTCACACATAGCGGACAGAATTTCCCCGTTTGTTAAGGAATTTTCCCCTTTTGACATATTACCACACCTTTCCAAGTCGGAGGCCAA
>JAZRLJ010000201.1:0-7471 GCA_045646755.1 Eubacteriales bacterium
TTATCTTATTATAAGTCGTTTAACTCCGACAAGCGAATCGGGACTGTCAAAGGAAGAAAGCGCCTGGTCGGAAAGGTCGTTGTCCCTTGCAATTTTTAAAGAGGTGGTCTTGTATTTTTTCGCAACGTCAAAAAGTCTCTCGCCACCGCGAGGATAATATACTGTAACGGTGGCTTTCTTAGATTCGCTCTCTTCAGTCTCGACAGCCTCGCAATAGGTAAGAAGTCTTACGCATTTTGCCGCTGAGAGATGATATTTTACTGATACCGCGCATCTTACAGAGAGATAGTCTCCATCATTAACAGCCTCTAAGTCTTCTATACTGAGAATAGCATCAAGCAATGCAGTTTTGTCCTTTATTTGACAATCAATATTTACATTTTCTTCGAATGAGCCTTGCATTTTAAATGGAAGATAGGTTATAGAACCGTCAACGTTTGTTTCATATCCAAGACCGTTTACAATAATATCTCCTGATATTTTCGCGCCCTCACTCACTATCTGTGAGCTTATCCCTCTCAGCTCTCCCGAAAGGCTTACAACCTCTGAAAGTCCCTCAAGACGCTCCTCTGTCCTCTCGCATCTTAACGTAACGTAAAAGACTTCGCGGCCTGCTTTGATATGCTCTAAAAACTCGGTGTCGGTATATTTATTCTTACATTCACAGCCGGGCGTATACGCGTCGGTTATTACTTCAACAGTTTTGTTTTGCAGGAGCTCAACGCTATACTGCACGCTGAAATTTGCTATAGCGCTCATATACTCACCGTCAGCGCTAAGGCTTACGGAAGAAGAGCATACGTCACACGAAGAGAGCGCGTTCATACCCTCCTGTGCAGTCTCAAGTGCTATCTTCTCTTCAAACGGGAACGATTTTCTTATAGCTCTCGGAGTACCCTCGGGCAAAACAACGACCGCAGATACAGTATGCTCACCCTTTAAGCTTACCTCACCCGAGGATACTTGAGTCTCAGTGATTTTTGCCGAGGTATTTACACATATAATTTCCGCTCCGTCATAGGTAATATCGTCAAAGCTCTCGAGAACCTCAGCATATTCGGTGACAGCACTTCTCTCGAATACGGAAGAAGCAAAGCTTATCTCACCCATACATTTTTCGACAGCTCTTCCCTCCTCGGAAAAGGCGTTTCCATCTACCGTAGTATCACGCTCCTCGGAAACCATAAGGATATTTCTGACGTCAGCCTTAAGCAATATTTTTCTCGGCCCGGTTACTCTGACCTTTAGAGCTCCTACCCTGCTTTCCTCCAACGCATCAACGTAGGCGTCCGAGTCAACCGCGAAAACGTCCGAAAAATCAGAAGACGCGTTTACCTCAGTTAGCTTTCCCAGCGAGTCAAGGTAAATAATGTTATATTCCACGCTTCCCGAAACCTCGACAGCCCCATCGCTCACAAATTTTCCCGCAGGAATTATCCTGGCTCTGCTCATAAGCAGTTTTTTTACGTCCCCCATATAATCGGGCAGTAAATATTCAAGTCCGCTTTCACATTCCTTCTCAAGCCTTCTGTTCATAAAAGTCCTCCTTTTTTCATTTGTACAATTATACTTAAAAAAAGAGAGATTTATGACAAAAGAAAAAACGAGAGCAAAAATATAAGGTTTTTCTCCTTACGTTCTTGCTCTCTTTCTGCTTTTTGCAGTGTTAACGGCTCTTAAAATTTTAGGGATAGGTTGTCGTTTGCAATCCGAAGATGTAGTTACCTATGACGAGCACCGGATACAAACGGCAGATTATCACAAAATTTTACAGCCGTTATTGAAGTCCCATCGATTCCATAAGTCGTTTATTGAATTCCTCGGCTGTGTTATAGCCCATACGCTTCTGACGGTTATTCATGGCGGCGACCTCTATTACTACGGAGAGGTTTCTGCCGGGGCATACGGGAAGAACTATGCTGGGGACGTTTATACCGAGAATATCTACGGTGGTGGATTCAAGTCCGAGACGGTCATACATCTTGCCCTGCTGCCAGTTTTCAAGATTTATAACCAGGTCTATCTTCTCAGTTTCCTTTACGGCACCCATACCGAAAAGGCGGCGGACGTCTACTATTCCGATACCGCGAAGCTCGACGTAGTGACGGATAATCTCGGGCGCTTTACCTACGAGGGTGGTGGCGGAAACCTTCTTTATCTCAACGGCATCGTCTGCAATAAGACGGTGACCTCTCTTTACAAGCTCGATCGCAGTCTCGCTCTTACCTACGCCGGAATCACCGAGAAGAAGAACGCCCTCGCCGTATACCTCTACGAGAACTCCGTGACGGGTAATTCTCGGTCCGAGTTCAACGTTAAGAAAGGATATGAGAGCTGCCATAAAATCGGAGGTACGCTCCGAGGTGCGAAGAAAAGGCACTTCATATTTCTCTGCAATAGCAACGGTCTTGGGATCAATCTCTATTGACGAGGTTACGATAACACCGACGGGCTTGGAGCGAAAAAAGTCCTCAAGTCTGCGGCCCTTTTCTTCAGGGTCCATCTGCGATATAAAAAGGTTCTCTACCTTTCCTATTATCTGCAAACGTGACTGCTCGTAATGGTCGTAAAAGCCTACCATCTGAAGTCCCGGACGGTTAACTCTCGCGCAATCTATAAGTATATTCTCAGGAAGTGTGGGCAGATATATCGTTTCAAGATTAAACTGCTCTATTACCTTAGCGAGTGATACGTTGTAAAGCTCTTCCATAAGTGTCTCCTATTTCGATTATTATCTTTATGATAACACACATTGATAAAAAATGCAAACATTTTCTTTAAAATCCAAAAGATATTTTCTATCGGGGTTGATTTGTTAATAACATTCTGTTATAATTATCTAATGATAAAAATAAAAGCAAGGGGATTTATATGAAAAGACGTTTCTTTGCGTTAACGTTGGTTTTCGCTATCGTTTTTACCTTTCTTCTCTCACTAAGCTCATGCGGTGAAAAATACGAGTACGTTGAAAGCACGGAAGAGGAAAAGACGACCGTTATAAAAATTTCATATGATAAAGAAAAATACGAGGTTCCTTACGAGCTTTACAGAGCCTTCTTCCTTCAGTATAAGACCTTAGTTGACGAAGGAAACGAAGATGTCTGGGTGGGCGCAGATAAGGAAAGCTATGAAAATAGAATAGACGAGCTTATTTACAAGAGCATTTCCGAAATATACGCCGTATTCCACCTTTGCGACAAGGCGGGGATAAACGTTTACTCAAACAGCTTTGATAAGCAGATTAGCGAAGCAAGAGAAAATTCTATTGAGGGAAACGTTGAAAATGGCGGATTCGACGGAGACTTCTCAAAATATCTCGAATCACTCAAAAAAATAAATCATAACGATTCAACTGCGACTCTTATGCTCAGATACCACATCGCGCGTCAGAGTCTACTCGAATACTACGTGGGCGCACTTGACGACGAGGATATAAGCGAAAACAGTAAGCCCGGTATAATAGAATACACAAAAGAGGACGTGCGCGCTTTCTACCTTGATTCCGAAAAGTCCAGAAGGATTATTAAGGTGGATTTCCCCGAGCATCTGACGAAGGCTCAGGCTGAGGAAAAAAGAGCTGCTCTTAATAAAATCGTAAACAACCCCGAAAAAGACCTTACTGACGTTATCATATATATAGCTAATCAGACTCTTGCAAATCCCGTAAGCGAGGTTATAGGAAGATACACCTATGACACACTCTATTATTCCGAGATGACCGCAGCTGCATTTTCAATCGGAGAGGGTGAGGTCAGCGAAGTTTTCGCTCTCAGGACAAGCGATTTCAGCGGTTACTCGGTAGTTTACCGTCTGCCTGCGGAAGCTGACTTTTTTGAGGAAAATTACGACAGCATAGCCGATGCGTATCTGCTCGACAAATTCGGACAGACAGTTGCTGACGCAGCCTTGGGCATTATCGGTGCGATGGAGGAAACCGATGCGCTTAAGACTCTTGACAGAAGCAAGGTAAGTATGAATTGAAAAACAGAAAATTTCTTTTAAAGGTAAGACGAGAGTCGAGTCCCGAACCGTCTGATTTTCTGATACAGAAGCTCTCCTGCTTTGACTTTTTCACGTCAACGGGCAGCTTTATCGAGTATAATTTCTCGGGTGCTGTAAATATAGAATTCCCCAAGAAATATTCGGGATACGTGCATATTTCTCCGCGTGGCTTCTCTGCGTTCATGAGACTTCTGCTCTCGGAAATATACGGCAAGAATATGACCGAGGTAAAATTTTTCTCTTCGGAGAGGGAGGTCATAATATCAATCTCAAAAAGCAACAGTCTCAAAAACAGAAAAAGCCTCGCTGACATCGCAGAGCGCTCGGGATTTTCACTTACAGAGGATGGAGATACTTTAATTCTCCGCACGCCACTCACCCTCACTCAGGAGCTTTTCGTCTTCGCTACGAATGCTCTTGTGCTTATAAATTACCTTTATGAAGCATTTATGCATGAATAACTGCATAATTATGCATAAAAATGCAAATATATTTGAAAAATACGAAAAAATATTCATAAAACCTATTGACTTTTTGCAAAAGAAGTTATAAAATATTCTAGGTAAAAATAATAATCATCTTGGAGGATATAAAAATGAACAAAGAAAACATTAAAAAGGTTGTACTCGCCTACTCAGGCGGTCTTGATACCTCGATAATCATTCCGTGGCTCAAGGAAAACTACAATAACTGCGAGGTTATCGCGGTTTCAGGTAACGTAGGTCAGGCTGACGAGCTTGAGGGCCTTGAGGAAAAGGCGCTTAAGACCGGAGCTTCCAAGCTCTACGTTGAGGATCTTACCGAAGAATTCGTCGACGATTACATCATTCCCACCGTTAAGGCAGGCGCTCTTTACGAGGAATATATGCTCGGTACTTCTTTCGCACGTCCCATCATCGCTAAGAGAATCGTTGAGATAGCTCTTGCTGAGGGTGCTGACGCTATATGCCACGGCTGTACCGGTAAGGGTAACGACCAGGTTCGCTTCGAGCTTGCTATAAAGGCTTTCGCTCCCGATATGCCCATTATCGCTCCTTGGAGAGAATGGTCCATCAAGTCCCGCGAGGAAGAAATCGACTATGCAGAGGCACACAACATTCCTCTTAAGATAAACAGAGAAACCAACTACTCTAAAGATAAAAACCTCTGGCACCTCAGCCACGAGGGTATGGACCTCGAGGATGCAGGCAACGAGCCTCTTTACGAAAAGAAGGGATTCCTTGAGATGGGTGTTTCTCCCATCGACGCTCCCGACGTTCCCACTTACATAACTCTTGATTTCGAGCAAGGTGTTCCCACCGCGTTCAACGGACAGAAGATGAGCGCGAAGGAAATTATCCTTAATCTTAACAAGGTTGGCGGCGAGAACGGTATCGGTCTTCTCGACATTATCGAGAACCGTCTTGTTGGTATGAAGTGCCGCGGCGTTTACGAGACTCCCGGCGGAGCTATTCTCTACTTTGCTCACAACTACCTTGAAACTATGTGTCTTGACAAGATGACTATGCACAAGAAGGCTGAGCTTGCTATCACCTTCGCTGAGCTCGTTTACAACGGTCAGTGGTTCACTCCTCTTCGCGAGGCTCTCTCCGCTTTCGTTGACAAGACTCAGGAGACAGTTACCGGTAAGGTTAAGCTCAAGCTCTACAAGGGCAACATTATTAAGGCAGGCGTATGGAGCGACTACTCCCTCTACTCCGAGGAAATTGCTACCTTCGGCGAGGATAACGTTTACGACCAGAAGGACAGCGCAGGATTCATTAACCTCTACGGTCTTCCCATCGCGGTAAGAGCAAAGGTTATGTCCAAGTTTAATAAGTAATAAATATTAAATTTCGCTATTTGGCGTTTTCGTCCAAATAGCGAAATTACTTAAATCTAAAAAAGACAAAAAGTTGGAGACTATTATGGAAAAAATGTGGGCGGGAAGATTTGAAAAGGCGCTCGACAAGATGGCTGACGATTTTAATTCTTCCATTCACTTTGACAAAAAAATGTATGCGCACGACATAAAGGGCTCGCTTGAGCACGCGGCTATGCTCGCTTCGGTAGGAATACTTACCGCCGAGGATCTTGAAAAAATCAACGAGGGCCTGCTTGGAATACTCGACGACCTCAACTCCGGAAAGCTCGAATTCGACGAGAATGCCGAGGATATTCATATGTTTGTCGAGGCTACTCTTACGGCAAGAATAGGCGATGCCGGAAAGAGACTGCACACCGCAAGAAGCCGTAACGACCAGGTTGCTCTCGACCTCAGACTATATATGAGAGATAAGGCAAACGAGATAGTTGAGCTTCTGAGGAGCCTTACCGAAGCTGTGCTCAACAAGGCTAAGGAAAACACCGACGCAATTATGCCCGGTTATACTCATCTTCAAAGAGCGCAGCCTATTACTTTTGCTCAGCACCTTCTTGCATACTGTATGATGTTCTCGCGCGATATAACCAGAATTTCCGATGCGATTAAGAGAATGAACTATTCTCCTCTCGGAAGCGCGGCGCTTGCGGGAACAACCTATCCCATTGACAGAGATATGGTTGCTAAGGGACTTGGCTTTGACGGTATTACAATGAACTCTATCGACGGCGTGTCGGACAGAGATTACTGCATTGAGCTTGAGGCGGCGTTTGCCACCGTTATGATGCACCTCTCAAGATTTTCCGAAGAAATAATACTCTGGTCGAGCTGGGAATTCAAGTTTGTAGAGCTTGACGATGCTTACACCACAGGCTCGTCAATTATGCCTCAGAAGAAAAATCCCGATATGGCGGAGCTTGTAAGAGGAAAGACGGGAAGAGTATACGGCGACCTTATGGCAACTCTCACAATGCTCAAGGGTATTCCGCTTGCGTACAACAAGGATATGCAGGAAGACAAGGAAGCTATTTTTGATTCAGTTGAAACTGTCAAAAAGTGCATAGAGGTATTCATTCCTATGATAGCCACTATGACCGCGCTCAAGGACAATATGTACGCGGCGGCAAAGCGCGGATTTATCAACGCTACCGACCTTGCAGACTATCTCACCAAGAGGGGACTTCCCTTCCGCTCGGCTTATAAAATAGTAGGTACTATCGTAGGAAGATGCGTTCGTGACGGTCTCACTCTCGACGAGCTTTCACTCGACGAATACAAAACCTATTCCGAGGTTTTTGCCGAAGATCTTTACGAGGAAATCTCGCTTGAAACCTGCGTAGCTAAGAGAATTTCCAAGGGCTCTACAGGTTACGCTTCGGTAAACGAGCAAATTTTATGGGTTGAAAATTTCTTAAAATAATTTCAAAAATTTAAAAGAAGCAAGACGCGGATTTTTGTTAAATCCGCCTCTTTTGTTATGCTTTGTTTACAAATTTCGAATTTATCCTATTTTTACTACTCATACAAAGTCAGGTGTGACAAATAATAAACTTAGGAATTTTTGAAGAGGACGAGGAAAATGAAAAATGCGTTTTTAAAAGTGAGATG